>NZ_BAAGPH010000024.1:0-48131 GCF_054784355.1 Alkalibacterium psychrotolerans
TTAATTAGAACTGACTTTCTCAAGCCTTTTAAAAGCTCGAACAGCAAAAAAGGCTTGAGAAAGTCAAAAACAATAAACTGCGTTTCAGATTTCTAGAATAAATTTCCGAGAATAGCTTTACACATACGATAAATCCGTTAAAGTTGCTATAAGGCGTGTATTATGGTACACTAAATAACGAATCGAGCGAGATAGACCGTGTAAAGAGTGAGCGAATCCGCTCACTCTTTTTCACAGCCTTGATGAATGCTGCAGAAGTGCGTACTCATTTGAGAGGAGAGTGACTGTATTTGAACACTATAGATAAAGTGAAATCACTGACCGAACCTATTGCAGAAGAATTAGGTTACGAATTAGTAGATGTTGAATATGTAAAAGAAGGTAAAAACTGGTTTCTAAGGTTGTATATTGATAAGGATAAAGGAATTGACCTGGATGACTGTGCGATCTTCAGTGAAAAAGTAGGTGAAAGACTTGACGCAATCGAGCCGGATCCTATTCCCCATGCCTATTACCTGGAAGTGTCATCACCCGGAGCGGAACGTCCGCTGAACACGGAAGAAGACATTAAAAAAGCTATAGGGAAATACATTAACGTCAAGCTGAATGCTCAGATAGACGGACAGGAAATGTACGAAGGTCATTTACAGTCTTTCGATGGTGAGACACTCGTAATGGAAGTCCAAGTAAAAGCTAGAAAAAAAGTGATGGAACTCCCTTATAGTCGAGTGACTAAAGCCCGATTAGCCGTAGAGTTTTAAAATAGAATCACATGAAAACCGAATAAAGGAGACAAAAAATGAGTAAAGAATTAGCAGCTGCTCTTGAAACACTTGAAAAGGAAAAAGGCATTTCCAAAGAAATAGTCATAGATGCCCTTGAAGCAGCTCTCGTATCTGCTTACAAGCGGAACTATGGAACATCTCAGAACGTAGAAGTGATTTTTGACGAAGACAATGGAGATATAACAGTCAACCAAGTCAAAGAAGTTGTCGAAGATGTGTATGATTCTCAACTTGAGATCAGTCTGGAAGAAGCAAGAGAACGAAACAAGGCGTACGAAGTCGGAGATAAAATCAAGTTCGAAGTGACCCCTAAGAACTTTGGTCGAATTGCTGCTCAGACTGCGAAACAAGTAATCATGCAGCGTATGCGCGAAGCGGAACGCTCAATCATTTATAATGAGTATATTGCTTATGCAGATGACTTGATGACTGGAACCGTTGAACGTCAGGACAACAAATTTATCTATGTAAATTTAGGAAAAGTCGAAGCCGTGCTGTCCAAGAGAGATCAGATTGAAAACGAAACGTACGCGACCCATGACCGTATAAAGGTTTATGTAAGTAACGTTGAAAATTCAACTAAGGGCCCGCAGGTTTTCGTATCACGCACACATCCTAATTTAATTAAACGTTTGTTTGAACAGGAAGTACCCGAAATTTACGATGGAATAGTTGAAATTGTCTCTATTGCTAGAGAAGCAGGGGACCGTTCTAAAATTGCAGTGACCTCTAAAGATGAAAATGTTGACCCGGTTGGTACGTGTGTCGGTCCTAAAGGGACACGTGTTCAGGCTATTGTAAATGAATTAAATGGCGAGAATATGGATATTGTCGAATGGGACAAAGATCCAGCAGTATTCATTAAAAATGCTTTGAATCCCGCACAGGTTGTCGATGTTCAGTTTGATAAAGATCAGCACTCTTGTGTGATTGTCGTACCGGATTACCAGTTGTCATTAGCTATTGGTAAACGTGGACAGAACGTTCGTCTGGCAGCAAAACTGACTGGGTTCAAGATTGATATTAAATCCGAATCCGATATGGAAGAAATGGAAGAGCAGGCCGATGAACTGAAAGACGACTCGTTTTTCGAAGCCCTGAATGAAGGCGAAGAAACTGCTGAGCAGGAAGTTGATCAGCTTACTGATTCTCCTTCTATCTTTGAAGAAAATACAGTTGAAGAACTTGATGAAGAATCTGTTTCTTCAACAGATGGAGCCTCCATTTTTGCGGAAGAAGGCAGTGAGTTAGACAATCAACCGGGAGAACCTGTAATGGAAACTGATTTTCAGTCAGGTGAATTGAATCCCAATGAGGCAGAAGATTTAATTGAAATTGCCGAAGAAAGAGATAACAGTGGTGAAGAAGAGGCTGTCGATGCGACAATGGATGAAATTGACGAAGCCACTTTTTCAGAAGACGATAAAGAAGTTTAGTCATCATAGTTAAGGTGGGTAAAGATGCAGAAGCGTAAAATACCGATGAGAAAATGTATAGCTTCTGGTGAAATGAAGCCTAAAAAAGAAATGGTCCGGATAGTAAGAGACAAAGAAGGACAGGTTTCAATTGATCCGACCGGCAAGAAAAACGGCCGAGGAGCATACATTTCGTTAGATGCTGACCTTGTTGAAAAAGCGAGAAAAAAAGGACTGCTTAATCAGGCGCTTAATGCGTCAGTTGAAGAAGAGTTCTATACTGAATTGCTGGACTATATCGACTATAGAAAAGCAAGAATGGAAATCGAAAATGAACAATAAACAGCGTGCCTTAAATCTGATAGGCATGGCTCAAAGAGCAGGCCAGCTTACTTCTGGCGAGTCACTTGTTCTAAAAGCCATACGGTCAGATCAGGCTAAACTAGTTGTACTGGCTTCTGACGCCAGTGATAATGCACGAAAACAATTTTTGAATAAGTGTGAGTATTATGATGTTGCTTTAGATACATCATTTTCTCGAGAAGAAATTTCTCACGCTTTGGGGAAGGAACGAACAGTATGCGCCCTTTTAGATAAAGGCTTTGTGCATTCCCTTCAAAAATTGCTATAAAATGAAGTGGAAGGTGATTAAATGGGCAAATTAAGAGTGTATGAATTCGCTAAGGAAAACAATGTGCCGAGCAAGAAAGTACTGGATGCAGCAAAAGGGCTGGGGATTAACTACAGCAGTCATATGTCTTCAATGAATGAAGGAGATGTACCTAAGCTTAAACAGGCTTTGACAGCACCTGCTAAAGAACAGAAAAAACCGGCCTCACAGCCACAGCAGAAAGCTCAGCACAAATCGAAACAGACACCTGCGAGCCAGAAGAAATCAGCTCCTGCAGATAAAGCAAATGCTAATCAGCGCAGAGATACAAACAATAAACAGCAGAAACAGAACAAGCCTGCGGATAATAGAAAACAAGGAAACAAAAAATCGAACGACAGTAAAGGACAATCTAATATAACTAAATCAAATACAAATTCATCATCAAAATCGAATAAGCCCAACAAGTCACAAGAAAAAAGCACATCAGCTGTACCAAAACGTACAACAGATGAAAAACAAAAGCAGCAGTTTGACAACAAGAAAAAACGTCATTCAAGACAGCACCGTGGTATCCATGGTGGACCTGGCGGAAGAAGACGCAAAGGTAAGAAGAATCAGCAGAAGGCTCAACCGAACCTGACTCCGCGTAAGCATAGAGAGTTGCCGGAAGTGCTGGAATACACTGATGGAATGACAATTGTCGAATTAGCTAAAAAACTTCACCGTGAACCTGCAGAGATTGTTAAGAAACTGTTTATGATGGGTGTAGTAGCCAATCAGAACCAGTCTCTTGACAAAGAAACGATTGAACTGCTTGCGGCAGAATACGGCATTGAGTCTGAAGAAAAAGTTCAAGTCGACCTGACCGACTTTGATACATTCTTCGATCAGGAAGTGGTTGAAGAAAACTTAGTAAGTCGTCCACCTACTGTTACAATTATGGGACACGTTGACCACGGTAAAACTACTCTTCTTGACACATTACGTCAGACAAATGTCACTGAAGGAGAAGCCGGCGGGATTACCCAGCATATCGGTGCCTATCAGGTAGAAGAAAATGGTAAACTGATTACGTTCCTGGATACACCAGGACACGCAGCCTTCACTACTATGCGTGCGCGTGGAGCTGACGTTACGGATATCGCCATTATTGTTGTAGCAGCTGACGATGGTGTTATGCCTCAGACGGTTGAAGCAATCAACCATGCTAAAGCGGCTGAAGTTCCAATTATTGTTGCAGTCAACAAGATAGACAAACCCGGAGCTAACCCGGACCGCGTTATGCAGGAATTAACTGAATACGGTCTGGTTCCTGAAGATTGGGGCGGCGACACTATCTTCGTACAAATCTCAGCCAAGTTTAACCAGAATCTGGATGAACTGCTTGAGATGATTCTGCTTGTATCTGAAGTGGAAGAATATAAAGCAGACAATAAACGTCTGGCTATCGGTACTGTTATCGAAGCGCGTCTGGATAAATCAAAAGGACCTATTGCAACCCTTCTTGTGCAAGGCGGCACGCTGCACCAGGGAGAGCCGATTGTCGTAGGCAACACCTTTGGGCGTGTTCGTACCATGACAAATGATAAAGGCCGACGCGTGAAGTCAGCTGGACCTTCTGCACCTGTTGAAATTACTGGTCTGAATGATACGCCTCAGGCTGGCGACCGCTTCGTTGTATTCGAAGACGAGAAAACAGCTAGACAGGTAGGAGAAGCTAGAGCTGCAGCGGCAGTTGATGCACAGCGTTCTACAACCAATAAAGTCACACTTGAAAACTTGTTTGACAGCCTGGAAGAAGGCGAACTGAAATCTGTTAACGTCATCGTAAAAGCCGACGTTCAAGGTTCTGTTGAAGCACTTGCTGCCAGTCTTGAAAAGATTGAAGTAGAAGGTGTTAAAATCAATATTATCCACACTGGCGTTGGTGCAATCAACGAAAGTGATATCACGCTTGCATCTGCAAGTTCAGCTATTGTCATTGGCTTTAATGTCAGACCGACAATCCAGGCGAACGAAAGTGCAGACAGAGAAGAAGTGGATATTCGAACACACCGCGTTATCTACGATGCCATTGATGAAATTGAAGCAGCGATGACAGGTATGCTTGATCCGGAATTTGAAGAAAAAGTGACTGGTCAAGCTCAGGTAAGAGAAACCTACAGTGTATCTAAAGTAGGTACAATTGCCGGTTGTTTCGTGACCGATGGTGTAATCAAACGAAGCAGTTCTATCCGTCTGGTAAGAAATGGCGTTGTTGTATTTGAAGGCGAACTGTCAAGTCTGAAACGCTTTAAAGATGATGCCAAGGAAGTCCGTAAAGGGTATGAATGTGGACTGACTATTGAAGGCTACAATGACATTAAAGTTGATGATGTCATCGAAGCATATGAAATGGTAGAAATTAAACGATAAGTATTATAAGAAGGACAGGTGAATACCATGCCGAATTATAGAGTAGGTAGAGTATCTCAGGAAATTCAAAAAGAAGTAACTGATATTCTGCGCAAACGTGTAAGAGATCCCCGAGTGGATGGTGTAACTGTAACTGGCGTTGATGTGACTGGTGATTTACAGCAGGCGACAATATTTTACAGTACCTTGGATGAAGAAGAAGCAAAAATAAAGGAAACACAACTTGGGCTGGATAAAGCCACCGGTCTTGTCCGCAAGGAACTGGGTAATCGACTAACCTTGTATAAAACACCGGAACTGACTTTCAAACGCGATGAATCAGTAGCTTACGGTAGTAAAATAGATGCATTACTCAATCAAATAAAAGACGACCAAGATGAATAAGCTTCTCTATGGTATAGTTGGGTAATCAATCATAAAGAAGAGAATCTTTGTTTTAATACATTGATTCTCTTTTCTTTTATGTAGTGTGTTAAATGTCTTCGGTTGGAGGGAATTATGGAAGGAATATTACCGATTTGGAAAGAAGCCGGCATGACAAGCCATGATGTCGTCTATAAACTTAGAAAGATTTTAAAGACGAAAAAGATTGGACACTCTGGAACACTCGATCCGGCAGTGGACGGTGTTCTTCCTGTAGCAGTTGGAAAAGCCACAAAAGTAATAGAATATATGGTTGATTCGGATAAAATATATAAAGGTGAAGTGACTTTAGGTATAGCCACATCCACTGAAGATGCGACGGGAGAAGTCGTTGACAGTAAAGCAGTTGAGTCTGACTTGAAGGAACAGCAGGTTGACGACATTCTCGATTCTTTTATCGGTGAAATCAGCCAGACGCCACCATATTATTCAGCTGTTAAAGTCAATGGCAAGCGTCTGTATGAATATGCACGTGAAGGGAAAGAGGTCGAAAGACCGACCCGGAAAGTGACCGTTAAGGAATTTAAACGCTTGTCCCCGCTACAATTTAATGAGGAAAACCAGACTGTATCGTTCACGTTTGAAGTTCTCTGCGGCAAAGGCACCTATGTCAGAACGCTGGCTGTGGATGCCGGGGCCAAACTGGGTTATCCGGCGCACATGTCACAGCTCACTAGAGAAGCCAGCGGTGGCTTTTCAGGGAGTGAAGCGTTAACGTTAGATCAGGTGAAGCTGTTAATGGAAGAAGGAATGGTTGAAGATACCCTATATCCATTGGAACATGCACTGAAAAGTCTGGCTGCCTATGAACTTTCAAGCGATGAATATGAGCTGGTCAGACACGGCTCGCGTCTGCCTAAACAGCAGTATCTGAAAGAAAACCAGGATAAACTGGTCTTTATGTATCAAGGGCAGGCTGTAGCCATTTACGGTCCGCATCCGACTAAAGAAGAGTTAATCAAACCGCTAAAAGTGTTAAAGAATGAATTGCAGGTGTAGAAAATGAAAATAATACGTGTTCACCATCCTTACAATATGGAAGATATCTACCAGGGAGACATTGTACTGGTGCTGGGTTTCTTTGACGGGGTTCATCGCGGTCATCAGGCCGTCATTAGACGAGGAATTGAAGAAGCCAAAAAAAGAAATATGAAATGTGCGGTCATGACATTTAACAGGCATCCGGCCTTTGTTTACAGATCGTTTGACCCGGACAATTTATCTTACCTGACTCCTCTTGACCGTAAAGAAAAAATAATCAGTGACATGGGGGTTGATATTCTTTATGAAGTGGATTTCACATCGAAATTCGGGCGCCTGTCTCCACAGGATTTTGTCGACCAGTATATAGTGAACTGGCAGGCTAAGGTTGTGGTGGCCGGTTTCGACTATACTTATGGCAAGGCCCATGTGGCCAATATGGATAATTTACACGCTTATGCCAAAGGTCGGTTTGACATAATAACAGTCAACAAAAAAATTGATGATCATGAAAAAATTAGTTCCACACGAATCAGACGCTACATCAGCGAAGGGAAGATAGATGAAGCCAACAAGCTGCTGGGGTATATTTATGAAATCAGCGGCTTCGTTATTCATGGGGATGCACGAGGCAGAGATCTCGGCTATCCAACGGCCAATATTTATCCTCATCCTTATGTAATGGTTCCAAAGCGAGGCGTATACTCCGTAAAGATGAAAGTGAACGGTAAATGGCATGATGGTATGGCTTCTATAGGCTATAACCCTACATTTGGCCACCGACCGAGTTATTCAATTGAAGTGCACCTGTTTGACTTCAGTGAAGAAATCTACGGGGAAGATGTCGTGGTGAAGTGGGTTGACTATCTTAGAGATGAAATCAAGTTCAACTCAGTGGAAGAACTGATTGAACGACTCGACCAGGATGAAATTGATGCAAAAAGCAGTTTATCAAAGGTCAAAATAAATCAGGTTTAATTGTTGACAGAGTGAGTACAATTTGATAAATTATAAATGTGTTAGCACTCGACTCTTTCGAGTGCTAATTTAATGAAGAGAAAACTCTTAAAGATTAATCTCTCTCTCAGTGCCAAGGAGTGATGCACGTGTTAACAAAGAGACAGATTGCCATACTGGATAGTCTGATTCAGCTGTATACATCAACGGGTCAGCCTATCGGGTCTAAAACCATTATGAATGAAGCCAGTATAGACGCGAGTTCTGCTACAATCAGAAACGAGCTGAGTTATCTGGAGCATTTGGGTTTTATTCAGAAGACTCATTCTTCTTCAGGTCGTATTCCATCCATGAGAGGGTACCGATATTATATCGATCATTTAGTGAAGCCCAGAGAGCTGACGAGTGAAAAAATTCAGCTTGTGAATGACATGCTCGGCAGTCGGGTTCAGCAAATGGATGATATCATGCATCAGTCCGCACAGTTGCTGTCGGAACTGACCAGTTACACAGCTATAGTACTGGGCCCCAAGGCTGAATACAGTCGCCTGACAGGCTTTCGGCTGCTGGCTTTGAATGATAACCATGTGATGGCTATCATACAGACAGATAAGGGAACAATCGAAAATCAAGTCTTTCGTCTGCCCAAGTCGATTGAAGAATCCGATCTCACAAAGGTCGCAAACATCTTTAATCATCACTTAGTCGGACTTCCATTAAATGAAGTAGCGAAAAAACTTGAAAGAGATATTCCATTTCTTATTCGAAAACACGCAGCCAACGCATCGGATATGTTCCTGACGCTTGAATCCATTTTTAATGCTTCTGCTGAAGACCGTTACCATATTTCCGGTAAAATGAATCTGCTGGATTTCTCAGAGGACATGGATAAGAAAAAACTCAAGTCCCTCTATGAACTGCTCGAAAACCAGGGTGATTTAAATGTGCTGATTAATGCCATGCAAAATGACTTTGATGTGAAAATTGGTGAAGAAATGAATAATGACTTGTTCACCAATTTCAGCTTAGTGACCGCAACCTATCAGGTGAGCGGGCATGGGCGCGGAACGTTAGCCATTTTAGGCCCGACGAGCATGTCTTACGATGAGACTTTTGGTGTTCTTGATGTTTTGAGAAAGCAGCTGACTCATACATTACTGAACTACTATCTAGAATAATTAAGAAATGAGGAAGGTATTCATGGAAGAAAAGGAAGAGCAGGAATTGACGAAAGATTCCAATGAAGAAGTAAACGAAACAAACGAAACGGTTCTGGAGTCAGAAGAAAGCGAACAGACGGTTGAAACAGAAATGGTTCCAGTAACTGCCCTCGAAGAAAAGCAGAAGGAACTTGACGAAGTAAACGACAAATATATTCGTCTGCAGGCTGAACTGGCTAACATCAGGAAAAGAAACCAGCGAGACCGTGAAGATTTACAACGATACAGTGCACAGTCTCTTGCCAAAGAATTGTTACCGGCTATAGATAATATCGAACGAGCATTAAGCATTGAAGTCGATACAGAAGCAGGTAATAATTTGAAAAAAGGAATTGAAATGGTGTATGCCAGTTTAATTCAGGCATTTGATAAAGAGAAAATTGAAATTATCGATCCGCTCGGTGAGCAGTTCGATCCAAATTTCCACGAAGCATATACTCAAGTACCGGCTGCTGAAGGTCAGGAAAGCAATGAAGTGGCTCAAGTATTTGAAAAAGGCTTCAAACTGCACGACAGAGTATTACGTGCAGCGAAAGTTTCAGTTACACTATAAAAATATAAGAAAGTTAAAGGTGATATAGATATGGGTAAAGTTATTGGTATTGATTTAGGAACAACAAACTCTGCAGTTGCAGTTCTTGAAGGTGGAGAAGCTAAGATTATCCCTAATAAAGAGGGAAATCGTACAACGCCATCTGTCGTTTCTTTTAAAAATGGAGAAATTCAAGTAGGGGAAGTAGCGAAGCGTCAGGCTATTACTAACCCGAACACAGTTATTTCTATTAAGCGACACATTGGTACAGATTATAAAGTTGAAGCTGAAGGAAAGTCATACTCACCTCAGGAAGTGTCTGCTTACATTCTGCAGCACCTGAAAGCATATGCAGAAGACTACCTTGGTGATGACGTAACGAATGCAGTTATTACTGTTCCAGCTTACTTCAATGACTCTCAGCGTCAGGCAACAAAAGACGCAGGTAAAATTGCGGGTCTTGAAGTAGACCGTATTGTCAACGAGCCAACTGCTGCTTCTCTAGCTTATGGTTTAGATAAAGTTGATAAAGATGAAAAAATCCTCGTATTTGACTTGGGTGGCGGAACATTTGACGTATCCATTCTTGAACTGGGCGACGGTGTATTCGAAGTTATGGCAACAGCTGGAGATAACCACTTAGGTGGAGATGACTTCGATGACAAGATTATTGATTACCTGGTTGCTGAATTCAAGAAAGAAAACGGCGTTGATTTAGGCAAAGACAAAATGGCTTTACAGCGTCTGAAAGATGCTGCTGAAAAAGCGAAAAAAGACTTGTCTGGTGTATCATCTACACAAATCAGCCTGCCATTCATCACTGCAGGAGAATCAGGTCCACTTCACTTGGAAATCACTCTGACACGTGCGAAATTTGATGAACTGACTGATGACCTTGTTGAACGTACTAAAAACCCTGTTCGCCAGGCACTTAAAGACGCTGGCATTTCCAAGTCAGAAATTGACGAAGTTATCCTTGTTGGTGGTTCTACTCGTATTCCAGCAGTTGTGGATGCAGTTAAAGCTGAAACAGGAAAAGACCCTAACCGTTCAGTTAACCCTGACGAAGTAGTTGCCATGGGTGCTGCTATTCAAGCAGGTGTTATTTCCGGTGAAGTTAAAGATATCGTATTGCTTGACGTTACTCCACTGTCACTAGGTATTGAAACAATGGGTGGCGTATTTACTAAACTGATTGACCGCAATACAACGATTCCAACAAGCAAATCTCAAGTATTCTCTACAGCTGCAGACAACCAGCCTGCTGTTGATGTACACGTTCTTCAAGGTGAACGTCCAATGGCTAAAGACAACAAAACACTTGGTCGTTTCCAGTTGACGGATATTCCACCTGCACCACGTGGTGTACCTCAGATTGAAGTATCGTTTGATATCGATAAAAACGGTATTGTAAATGTGTCTGCAAAAGACCTGGGTACTGGTAAAGAACAGAAGATCACCATCAAATCATCATCCGGCTTGTCTGATGAAGAAATTGAACGCATGGTGAAAGAAGCAGAAGAGAATGCAGAAGCTGATAAACAGCGTAAAGAAGAAGTTGAACTGCGCAATGAAGCAGATCAGTTAGTATTCCAAATTGACAAGACGCTTAAAGAGCTTGAAGGAAAAGCGGATGAAGCAGATGTCAAGAAAGCTGAAGAAGCTCGTGATGAACTGAAAGTGGCCTTGGAAAATGATGACACAGAAGAAATCAAAGCTAAGCGCGATGCATTGAATGAAATCGTTCAGGAAATGTCTGTGAAATTATATGAACAAGCTGCTGCTCAACAAGAAGCAGAAGGAGCACAGGGCGAAGCGCAAGCTGACTCAAATGCTTCTGATGACGTAGTCGATGCTGAGTTTGAAGAAGTAGACGACGAAGAATAATTGAAGTAAGACAGTCAGAAGAAGAAAGCACTTAGCATACCAAGTAAAAGTGCTTTCTTTCTTTTTTCGGTTAATTAACGTAAAGTTGGTTTGACCGACTGAACTGGCAACTTGTTTATACACGAGAGTTTGAGTAGTTATGGAGGAATACTATGGCACAGAAAGAAGATTTTTATGATCTGCTGGGCGTATCGAAAGATGCTTCTAAAGATGAAATAAAGAAAGCGTACCGGAAACTATCTAAAAAACATCACCCTGATATTAGTGACGACCCCAATGCGGATGAAAAATTCAAAAAAATATCTGAAGCATATGAAGTGCTGAGTGATGAGCAGAAACGAGCAGCCTATGATCAGTATGGTCATGCTTCGACTGATCCTAACTTTGGAGCCGGTGGTGGCTTCGGGGGTGGCTTTGGCGGAGGTCAAGGCGGCTTCGGAGGCGGATTCGAAGATATATTCGACCAGTTCTTCGGTGGTGGCGGATCACGTCGTCGCAACCCGAATGCTCCGCGACAAGGTGAAGACTTACAGTACGTAATGGACCTTGAATTTGAAGAAGCGATTTTCGGCAAAGAAACTACCATTCGCTATAACAGAGAAGAAGAATGCGAAACGTGTGATGGCTCTGGTGCGAAACCGGGAACCAGCCCTCAGACTTGTTCGCAATGTCACGGCGCGGGTGCTGTGAACATGGAAAGAAACACACCGTTTGGACGAGTAATGACGCAACAGACATGTCCAACGTGTAATGGTTCCGGACAGGAAATCAAAGAAAAATGTACTGTCTGTCACGGTTCAGGACACACGAAAAAGCAGAATTCTGTTAAAGTAACAGTGCCTGCAGGTGTAGAAGACGGCAACCAGATGCGTCTTCAAAACCAGGGAGATGCCGGAGTTAATGGCGGACCTTATGGTGATTTATATGTAGTTTTCCGAGTCAAGGCTTCGGATATATTCGATAGAAGAGGCTCTGAGATATACTATGAACTGCCTTTAAATGTTGTTCAGGCAACACTGGGCGATGAGCTGGAAGTACCGACCGTGCATGGTAAAGTTAAATTTAAGGTACCGGCAGGCACGCAACCAGGCACAACGTTCCGACTGAAAGGAAAAGGTGCACCGAGACTGCGAGGCACTGGCAACGGTGATCAGCACATTAAGGTTAAGGTTGTTATTCCTAAGGAACTGACTCAAGAACAAGCAGAACACTTGAGACAGTTTGCGTCAGCCGGTGACTATAAAGAAGTGGTCGAACAGGGAGACAGTTCGTTTTTTTCAAAAGTGAAAGACGCATTTAAAGATAAAAGCAAATAATGGAGAGGGAAACGCATGTGATTCACGTATGCTGTTTCCCTTTTTTTGCAGAAAGGGTGATAGCTGAAGAGCTTCCGGCTGATTTTGTTCACATTAGTCTTCTAATCTAGTGGAATCTTCACATGTGATTGTACTCTTTTCTAATCGTTGGTATAATAGTAAGGAATGTTTTTAAGAGGAATGAGGAAAGAATAGCAATGGATAAAAAACAAGCACGTGAACGACAAAAACAGATTCGAAATTTTTCAATTATTGCGCATATTGACCATGGTAAATCCACTTTAGCGGATAGAATTCTGCAGATGACACATACTGTAGCAGACCGTGAAATGCAGGAACAGCTTCTGGATTCTATGGACCTTGAAAGAGAACGTGGTATCACTATTAAGTTAAATACAGTAGAAGTATTGTACACGGCCAAAAACGGTGAACAGTACATTCTTCACCTGATTGATACCCCAGGACACGTCGACTTCACTTATGAGGTCTCAAGAAGTCTGGCAGCTTGTGAAGGAGCCGTTCTGGTTGTAGACGCTGCTCAAGGTGTAGAAGCACAAACCTTAGCCAACGTCTATCTTGCTTTGGATAATGATCTGGAAATTCTACCAATTATCAACAAAATTGATTTACCGGCAGCTGATCCTGAGCGCGTGAGAAAAGAAGTCGAAGACATTATCGGTCTCGATGCCAGCGAAGCTGTTCTCTCAAGTGCAAAAACTGGGATCGGTATTGAAGAGATTTTAGAACAAATTGTTGAAAAAATACCTGCTCCTCAAGGGGACATTGACAATCCATTAAAAGCTCTTATATTTGATTCAGCCTATGACTCGTATAGAGGTGTGGTATTAAATATTCGTGTCATGGATGGGACCTTGAAAAAAGGTGACACAATCAAGCTGATGAATAACGGCAAGACCTTTGATGTTACTGAAGTCGGTGTCTTTTCACCTAAACCAATTGAACGTGAGGCGTTAATGGTTGGTGATGTGGGCTATGTTACTGCTAATATTAAAACAGTCAAGGATACACAGGTCGGGGACACCTTGACACTGGCCAATAATCCAACGGATAAAGCCTTGCCTGGTTACCGTCAGATGAATCCGATGGTCTTCTGTGGTATGTATCCGACCGACTCTGCACGATACGAAGATCTGCGTGAGGCACTTGAACGCCTGCAGCTTAATGATGCTGCCTTACAGTATGAAGCAGAAACATCTCAAGCTTTAGGCTTCGGTTTCCGTTGCGGCTTCTTAGGCATGCTTCACATGGATGTTATTCAGGAACGTCTGGAACGCGAATTTAACCTGGACCTAATTACGACCGCTCCGTCTGTTATCTATCATATTAATAAGACTGACGGTGAAATGGTAGAAGTATCCAATCCGGCTGATATGCCTGAACCGCAGGAGATTGAATCAGTTGAAGAACCGTATGTTAAAGCAACGATTACTGTTCCAAATGATTACGTTGGCGCCGTAATGGAAATTGCTCAGAAAAAACGTGGGGATTTCATTACGATGGAATACTTGGATGATATCCGTGTCAATGTCATGTATTACATGCCATTATCCGAAATTGTATATGATTTCTTTGACCGTTTGAAATCAAGCACCAAAGGTTATGCTTCACTTGATTATCAGGAAGCAGGCTATCGCGTCAGCAACCTGGTCAAAATGGATATTCTTATCCATGGTGAGAAAGTGGATGCCCTCAGCTTTATCGTGCACAAGGACTTTTCATATTCTCGTGGCCGCTCGGTAGTAGAGCAGCTGAAGCAGACAATTCCGCGTCAGCAGTTTGAAATCCCTATTCAGGCAGCTATCGGTCAGAATATTGTCTCACGGTCCACAGTTAAGGCCTACCGTAAGGACGTTACGGCTAAACTGTACGGCGGAGACGTTACACGACGTCAGAAACTCTTGAAGAAACAAAAAGCCGGTAAGAAGCGCATGAAAAATGTTGGTAACGTGGAAATCCCACAAGAAGCCTTCATGAGCGTATTGAATCTGGACGAAGATTAAATTATTCAACTTTATAAATCTTACTGCCACTCCTGGACAGCCTGGAGTAGCAGTAAGATTTTTTACTGTAACGCTCTGTAGTTGAAATAGTCTCAGATTTAATAAGAATATGCTATAATTAATAGGACATTATACAAAAGCAGGGAGATAGGTTAATGGATAATGAAAGTCTTAGGAGTATTTTATTACTGGTCATTTTAGTAGTCATGTCAGCTTACTTTTCATCTTCAGAAACAGCGTTTACGTCGGCCAATCGTATTCGACTAAAAAATGAGGCAGAAAACGGCGATGACCGGTCTGAAAAAACGTTGAAACTGACAGAGAATTTTGATGCAGTGCTGTCAACCATTCTCATCGGCAATAACATTGTTAACATTGCCATGTCAGCAATTGCAACGCTCCTGTTCGTCGGATGGTTTCCTGTCTACGGACCTACTATTGCCACTTTAGTGATGACTGTTATTATCCTGATTTTTGGAGAAATAACACCAAAGACAATTGCTAAAGAAAAGAGCGAGCAGATGGCAAAGAGCGCCACACCCATTCTTCATTTTCTGATTCTTTTATTCAAGCCGGCACTCTGGCTGCTTCAGAAGTGGAAAGTGATGCTGGATAAGCTATTTAATTTTGAAGGCGATCAGATAATCAGCGAAGATGAGCTGTTGTCAATCGTCGACGAAGCGGAGAGTGGGGGAAGCATTGAAGACCATGAGCATCAGCTGGTTCGGTCTGCCATCGAATTCGATGATCTCGAGGTTTCATCCATACTAATGCCCCGGGTAGACGTAGTGGGCTGTGAACTGGATACGCCTGACGAGGAAATCGAAGAACTTTTCATGACACATAACTATTCCAGACTTATCGTCTATGATGATACCATTGATGATATCATCGGTGTTCTTCACGAAAAAGATTTCAACCGGTATCTTAAAGCCAAACGCATAGATGGCAAGAATCCTTCCTTGCTGGCTATTATTAAAGATGTGATGTTTGTTCCGCCGATAATGAATTTATCCAAGCTTCTAAGAACAATGCAGTTAAAGAAAACGCATATGGCGGTAGTGACAGATGAACACGGTGGAACCATTGGTATAGCAACAATGGAAGATGTTTTAGAGGAGCTTGTCGGTGAAATTTGGGATGAATACGACATCATCGAAGAAGAAATTGAAGAAATCATCGAAGGCAAGCGGTATAAGGTGAAAGGGACAGTCAATCTTGATAAACTGTTTGATATGTTTGGGATTAATGAATCATCCAGTTATGTCTCTAATACGGTCAGCGGCTTTGTTATTGAAGAAATGGGCCAGTTTCCCGAAGATGGGGATCAGTTCAACTACCATAATATGCAGGTGACTGTAACCCAGGTTCGTAACAGGCGAGTACTTGAAATACAGATTGATTATTCACCTGACGCAAAAGAAGACGAAGAGTAGTAGGAGTGATTAAAGGAAATAATGGACTGTTTGAATGATAATCGTTTATCAACGGTAGAAGTGGCTGAATCTTTATTAGGAAGCCTCCTGATCAGTACCAAAGATGGCCAGCTGACTTCCGGCTGGATTGTGGAGACTGAGGCTTATTTAGGCAAAGTTGACGAAGCCTGTCATAGTTTCGCCGGGAAACAGACACCGCGACTGATGTCCATGTATGAGGATGCCGGCACTGTTTATGTGTATAGAATGCATACGCATCATCTGTTTAATGTTGTCACCCGTTCCAGAACTGAGCCTCAGGCAGTTCTTGTGCGTGCTATTGAGCCGTTGGATGGAGAAGATATCCAGCAAGTTAGAAGAGGGAAATCGGGCATGGAGATGACTAACGGACCTGGAAAGCTTGCTAAGGCTCTCGGTATAACAATGGACGACAACGGATCTAATGTTTATGAACCGACAGTGATGATTGACCCCAGACGTAAAAGAATACCTGCAGTCGTTGAAAAGTCCGCCCGTATTGGCATTCCGAATAAAGGAAAATGGACGGAGGAACTGCTTCGGTACAGTGTTAAAGGAAATCCGTACGTCTCCAGAAAAAAAGGAAAAACTGAGATAGATAACGGCTGGGAAGCTGTGTTAAACTAGAGGAGGAACAAATATGACTGAAAGTTTATCAAATTATATCGATTCAGAACTGAAAGATGTGCTACCTAATTTTAAATGGCGCCTGGTAAAAAACAGCAAGAAAAAACTTATCGAGCTCTATATTACTTTCGGAGTTGAGACAGATGAAAAAATTCAGGTTCAGGACTCCCTTGGGCAGAATAATGAACCGGGAAAAGTGCAGTTTGAAGATGTCATCTGTTTTTATGATCCGGCTTATTCACATGTTAAGCCTCAAAATTATCTGACTGCCACCGCTTTTGACAGTAACACAGGCATTGAAAAGGGCTTTGTTGATGTGATTTTAAGGCAGTTAAATCTTACAACCAAACAAGGTATGGTAGAGTTGCGTGAATTTTTACTAGACGATTATGCAGGTGAATACAAACTTGTCTGGAATGAAAACAATGTGGATACGTTAGTCAAGACGATGAAGGATACGGGTAGATACGATGAAGAAAAACTGATGATGGATTTTGATGAAGACCTGTCATTTTTTGAAAAAATTAAAAAGGATGACGACTATGACGGCGTGGAAAGAGTTTAGCGTTACGATAACTAACGAATCAGCGGAAGCAGTCACCTCAATTCTTACAGAACTGGGTTCAGCTGGGGTATCAGTAACAGACAGAAATGATTTCCTTAATCTCCCGGAATATGGTCATGATACATTGTGGGAGCTGAATGAAGCTGATTTTCCGGAAAATGGGGTATTGATCAAAGGCTACTTCACGGAGTTCGATGACTTAGAGGAAATCGAAAAAAGTCTAAAGAAAAAAATTGCAGATCTGACTGAATATGGACTGTCTGTCAGTGGGTTTACGGTGAAAGTTGCTGATGTGAAAGAAGAAGAATGGGCGACCGCCTGGAAGAAATATTATTTTCCGGTTCCGGTCACACGTTTTATGACCATTGTTCCACAGTGGGAGGAGTACACACCAAAGTTTGAAGATGAACGGGTCTGTTATTTGGATCCCGGTCTGGCTTTTGGAACGGGGACCCATCCGACAACACAGCTGTGTATTCAGGCACTGGAATCAGCAGTCAGAAAAGAACACACTGTTTTTGATGTAGGTACCGGCTCTGGTGTTCTATCCATTGTCAGTGCCCTTTATGGAGCGGATACAATTAAGGCATATGACCTTGATGAAGTGGCGGTCAAGTCTGCTAAAGACAATATGGCCCTGAACCATCTGGATAAAACGATTGAGGTGCAGGCAAACAACTTACTTAAAGGGATTGAGGATAAAGCAGACATCATAGTCGCCAATATTCTTACCGAGATTATTATCCCATTTGTGCCGGATGCTTATGCTCATCTTAATGATGATGGGCTCTTCATATGCTCAGGCATTATTGAAAGCAAAAAGAATGACGTTATTAATGAATTAAAAAAATATGACTTTGAAATACTGCAGGTGAACCAGATGAAAGACTGGATTGCAATTATTTCAAAAAAAGAAAATAAGGACGTGTAAATATAATGGAAAAAATTGAAAAATATCTAGACCACACAGTACTAAAGCCTGAATCAACAGATTTGGATATTCAAAAAGCCTGTCTGGATGCAAAGAAATATGACTTTAAAGCTGTCTGCATTCAGCCTATGTGGGTCAAGTATACAGCTGACATGCTGAAAGGGTCTGACGTAAATACTTGTACAGTTATCGGATTCCCTCTTGGAGCTAACACATCTGACGTGAAAGCTTATGAAGCGAAACAAGCCGTTAAAGACGGTGCTGTTGAAGTGGATATGGTTATTAATATTGGCGCAATTAAGAGTGAAGATTTTTCTCTTGTTCATGATGACATTAAAGCAGTTGTAGATGCAGTCAAAGGCAAAGCAATTGTTAAAGTTATAATTGAAACATGTCTGCTAACAGAAAATGAAAAAGTTCGCGCATGTGAAATATCCAAACGGGCTGGCGCAGATTTTGTAAAAACATCAACTGGCTTTTCAACAGGTGGAGCGACAGTGGAAGACATCAAACTGATGCGCGAAACGGTTGGTAAAGAGATGGGCGTAAAAGCTTCAGGAGGAGTCCGCTCACTCGAAGATGCCAAGGCAATGATTGAAGCTGGTGCAACGCGTATTGGTACATCCAATGGCGTCGCTATCGTAGAAGGAAAAGAAGCAACAGAGTCTTACTAAGACGGTTCATTCTGCATTGTTGAAGTATCAGTAAAAAAGCTATATAATAAAGTAAGGACTGACCAGCACTTTAATGAGTGCTGGTTTTCTTATCATTTAATTAATTAAAGACCCTTATAGAATGAAGGTGAAACACGTGTCTCAAAATAAAGATTATACTCCTCAGGAAGTCATCGCACTGTGTCTGACATATATGAACAGTGAACATGTTTCCTTTGTAAAAAAAGCATTTGACCTTGCTGATGAAGCGCACAGTGGCCAGATGAGGAAATCCGGCGAATCCTTTATCATGCACCCTGTTCAAGTGGCTGGCATCCTGGCAGAATTGCGTATGGATCCGGTGACGGTTGCGACAGGTTTTCTTCATGATGTTGTGGAGGATACGGATTACACGTATCAGCAGATATCTGAACTGTTTTCTCCCGAAGTAGCCGATCTGGTAGATGGCGTAACGAAGTTGGGTAAACTTAAGTTCAGATCGAAAAAAGAGCACCAGGCGGAAAATCACCGTAAAATGCTTCTTGCTATGGCGCAGGACGTCCGTGTGGTACTGGTTAAGCTGGCAGACCGTCTGCACAATATGCGGACGCTTAAGCATCACCGGCCCGAGAAACAGAGAGAAATAGCCAAAGAAACGCTGGACATCTATGCACCACTTGCCGATCGTCTCGGTATTAACCGGATGAAATGGGAACTGGAAGACACATCATTGCGCTATTTAAACCCGCAGCAGTATTACCGCATCGTTCATTTGATGAATTCAAGAAGAGAAGACCGGGAAAGGTACATTGAAGATGCTAAAAATGCTATTCAGAAATCCGTTGAAGAGTTAGAAATAGAGGCACAGATTACTGGTCGCCCGAAGCATATCTACTCAATTTACAAAAAGATGAAGAGTCAGAAAAAACAGTTTACTGAAATTTATGACTTGCTGGCCATTCGGATTATCGTTGATTCTATTAAAGATTGTTATGCTGTATTAGGGGCAATCCACACAAGATGGAAACCGATGCCTGGGCGCTTTAAAGATTATATAGCGATGCCTAAAGCCAACATGTATCAGTCATTGCATACCACCGTTCTTGGACCGAATGCTACACCACTGGAAGTGCAGATTCGAACCAAAAAAATGCACGAAATTGCCGAATACGGGGTAGCTGCTCATTGGGCTTACAAGGAAGGTATTTCCAAAAAGCTGGACAACGATGAATTAAGCCAGCATATTTCCTGGTTTAGAGACATTCTGGAACTTCAAAGTGAATCTAATAATGCCAGTGACTTTATGGATTCGATTAAACAGGATATCTTTAAAGATAAAGTTTATGTATTCAGCCCGAAAGGTGACGTTATGGAGCTGCCTTCAGGGTCAAGTACACTGGACTTTGCCTATCATGTACACACAGAAGTCGGCAATAAGTCCATGGGTGCAAAAGTAAACGGGAAAATCGTTCCTTTAAACTACAAACTTAAAACGGGTGACATTGTTGAAATGCTGACGTCGTCCAGCTCTTTCGGTCCTAGTCGAGACTGGCTCAATTATGTGAATACATCCAAAGCTCAGAATAAAATCAAGCGATTCTTTAAGACTCAGGAAAAAGAAAAGAATGTTGAACGAGGAAAAGAGACGCTTGAAAGACTATTAACCGAGATGGACTTTAATCCGAAAGACATTCTAAAAAAAGAAAACGTAAAAAGAGTAGCAGAGCGATTCAATTACACCAATAATGATGATTTGTACGCTGCCATTGGGTATGGAGAAGTCAAAAGTGCGACGGTCGCTAATCGACTAACTGACAAGGCACGTAAGGACAGAGAGAAAGAACAAATTCAACTTGATGAAACGACTGGAAACATTGAGTTGAAAAACAAGAAAGAACCGGAAAAAATGAAGATTCGCCATGAAGGTGGAGTCGTCATTCAAGGTGCCGATAATTTGCTTATAAGGTTAAGCAAATGCTGTAATCCTGTACCTGGAGACCAGATTGTCGGTTACATTACCCGTGGAAGAGGGGTATCCATACACCGTAAAGACTGTCCGAACATCCAAGGAACTGAAGATCAGCGAAACAGGCTGATTGATGTGGAATGGGAATCAACCGATGCTAAGAAAGAATATAATGCTGAACTTCAAATTGAAGGTTACGACCGTTCAGGTTTCCTTAATGAAATCCTCCAAGTCGTAAATTCGCAGACAAACAAGTTGAGTAATATCCATGGTAAAGTGGATAAAAATGGAACAGCCATTATCAAAGTAACGATTGGCATTCAGAACTTACGAGAACTGGAACAGATTGTAGACAAAGTCAAAACAGTTCCGGATGTCTATTCGGTGAAGCGGATTACCTCTTAAACTATTTTGAACAGGAGTTTTAACGTGAGAGCAGTCATTCAACGAACAACTGGAGCAAGTGTAAAAGTGGAGGGCGAAGTGACCGGTCAGATAGAGACGGGTCTTGTTGTCCTGTTAGGCGTAGAAGACGCAGATACGGTTGAGGATGCGGATTACCTGGCGCGTAAAATAGCCAATATGCGTATTTTTGAAGACGAGAACGAAAAGATGAACCGCTCACTAAGTGATGTTGAAGGATCAGTCTTATCAATATCCCAATTTACATTACATGCTGATACGAAAAAAGGAAACCGGCCGTCCTTTACTAAAGCGGCAAAGCCTGATAAAGCCGATGAACTTTATGATTATTTCAATAAACAACTCAGAGAACTGAATGTACCTGTAGAGACTGGGTCATTCGGTGCTCATATGTCCGTTCAGTTATTGAACGATGGTCCAGTTACAATTATTATCGATTCCAAAAATAAATAGAATATGACTAAAGGCCGTGCCCCTCTGAAAGAGAGTCACGGCCTTTAATTTTTCTTTTAACAGTTTTACCTGATTTATTCAGATGACTAAATGTTCCCGCTAATCTTCCCGGTACTCCCTTATGGTCTGAAGTACTGATTGATTCCTTGGAAGATAGCATCCGCAATAGTCTGATGATAGTGATCAGTATTGATTATGCTGATATCATAATCGTGATTCATATACCCTAGTTCTAGAAGTACTGCCTTCTGCCCATTATTTCTCAATACAAAGAAATCGCCTTGTCTAACGCCGTTGTTTTTAAGTGGACCATTATTAGTTAAATAATTATTTATTGACTCAGCCAGTTCTTTCTCTGCAGCTGAATGATAATAGGTGGTCGTTCCGGACATTGTATTCGGAACTTCTACTGCATCATAATGGACACTGATAAAGGCATCTGCCTGTGCACGATGGGCATAGTAGACCCGGTCGTTTAATGTAATGAAGCTGTCATCATCTCTCGTTAAAATAACATTCGCTCCGGCATTCTGAAGACGATTTGCAAGGTGGAGAGAGGTTTTCAGAGCTATATCGGCTTCTGTAAACGAACCGTTTGGTGCTACAGCTCCAGGATCCTTGCCGCCATGTCCCGCATCAATAACGATAGTAGCTTCAGCAAGAGTCGCCACATAAGAGGATGAGGTATCCGGCTCGACAGGTTGAACAGCAACTTCAGCGGGTTCAGTGAGCCAGCTTGCTATATATACCTGTGTGCCGTTTTCTAATTCAATTTTATACCAGTCATTCACTTCTTCCAGAACTTCAAACTCTGTCAGTTCAGTTAGAGTGGATATCACAGCTGAAGTAGTATTCGGTTCGGCGCGTACATTTGTCGGAGCCATGCCTGCTTTAATACGCTGTTTTTCAGAAGTCTCAACGGTTTGATCAGCAATGACTTCTTCGTCTGTTCGTTCGATATAATTTTCATGAATCCAGGCCACTCTGTTATTGTAAAGAATCTGTACCCAGTTGTTCTCAGAATAAAGAATCGGGTACTCATCATTTAAAAATACAGTGCCAATAATGGCTGAATCAGTAGAAGAGAATTGGCGGACGTTGACCTCACTGGCCGTTATTCTTCCAACTACTCTGTTGGCAACCGATACTTCTTCGTTTTCAACCAGCCAGCTGGCCACCCAGCCTATCTCATTATTTTCAGACCGAACCTTGTACCACTGATTTTCTTCACCTAGTATAGTCAGCTGATCATCCTCATGTACCTGAGTGAGGATTTCATGCGACAAACCAGGACCATAGCGTACATTGAGAGTGCTGGCGAGCACAGTGACTTTGTTTTCGTTGGCCAAAACAGCCAGTGACCCCAGCATAAGCATAAGCAGACCAATTACCAGTATGAGAAATGTTTTTCTAGTCAAATGTTTATTTGCCAGAGAATTCAATATGTACCCACCTCCAGAACTTAGTTTGTTTTAATTATACTTCTTTTATGACAATTTTAGCAATCTTTTTTTAAAATGATTGGGTTGTGCTTATTTTACATTATACTTGTTTTTGCACTGACATTTCAACGTTAATATGTAAGGGATTACATGAAAAGAGGTGTATTGACTTTCAAAAACCTTTCTTGTAAGCTTGTAAGCAGAAGTAAATACACATCCGCAATGAGGACTGCAAATCAAAAGGCTTTTCAGAGACGGATCTCCTCGGCTGAAAGAGATCTGAAGCAACTGGATTGAATGACACCTTATAGGAATGATAAGGAGACTTATCACGTGAGAGCGTTATATCTGTTGAGAGAAAGTCTAGCGGCTTTCTGAACTAAGGTGGCACCACGTGAAAACCTGACACGTCCTTTTTCTATTCGTCTGAGAATAGGAAGGGATTTTTTTTATGCACTGATAAACGTTTACATGAGTGGAGGATAAATATGAATTACCAGAAACTAAAAGGAACAGCTGATTTACTACCGGAGGATACGGTGAAATGGCAGCATGTTGAAGAGAAAGCATTGAACTTGCTTAAAAAATACCGTTTTGATGAAATCAGAACACCGATGTTTGAGCAACTTGAATTGTTTGCCCGTGGGGTAGGGGAAACAAGTGATATCGTGACAAAGGAAATGTATGATTTCTTTGATAAAGGAAAGCGTCATATTGCACTCCGACCTGAAGGGACGGCCGGTGTTGTTCGGTCCTTTGTAGAGAATAAGTTATATGGTCCTGAGTATCAGAAACCGACCAAACTGTTTTATATCGGTCCGATGTTCCGTTATGAACGTCCTCAGAGCGGGAGGCAACGCCAGTTCCATCAATTGGGTGTGGAAGTCTTCGGCAGCAAAAATCCGTCTACTGATGTGGAGACTATGCTGTTGGCCATGGACTTATTCAGACAATACGGCATTGACGATTTGACTCTTGTCATAAATTCGCTTGGAAGCAGTTCATCTCGCCAAAAATACAGAAAAGCGTTAATAGACTACCTTGAACCTCACTTTGATCAGTTAAGCCAGGATTCTAAAGAGCGCTTGCACAAAAATCCGCTTAGAGTGCTTGACAGTAAAGACAAAAAAGACAAGGAAATCGTAAAAGATGCCCCTTCTATACTCGACTATTTAGATGACGAGTCACAGAAACATTTTGAGACGGTTAAAACTATGCTTGAAGACTTGTCCATACCGTACGTGATTGACACGAATATGGTGAGAGGTCTAGATTATTACAATGACACAATTTTCGAAATCATTACCACTAATCCTAAATTTGGTGCTAATGCGACCATTTGTGCTGGGGGACGCTATGACGGCCTGGTCGAAGAGGTAGGTGGACCTGCAACTTCCGCATTCGGTTTCGGCTTTGGGCTAGAGCGACTGATTCTGCTGCTTGATCACATGGATTACAGCTTCCCGGAAACTAACCCTCTTGATGCTTTTATTGTAACCATAGGAGAAAAGGCAAACAGTGAAGCCAATAGACTGGCTTTCCACTTGAGACAGCAGGGACAGTCTGTTGAAAGAGAATTTATGAACCGAAAACCTGCTAAACAATTCAAAACAGCCGATAAAATGAAGGCTGCAAATGTTTATATACTCGGGGATACTGAAATTGAGCAAGGAATAGTCCAAGTCAAAAATCTACAGTCCGGTATTCAGAGTGAAGTAGCTTTGACTGACTTGTACAGTGAGTTTGAACGGACTATGAGTAAGCTTGAAAGTAACTTGAAAAGAGAGGAAGATTAGAATGAAGAGAACAGCGTACTGTGGAGAACTGACTAAAGACTTTGAAGAACAGACCGTGACCGTTAACGGCTGGGTACAAAAACGAAGAGATTTGGGAGGGATGATTTTTATCGATCTCAGAGACCGAGAAGGCATTGTTCAAGTTGTCTTTAACGGTCAGATAAGTGAAGAAGCTTTAGCTGAAGCTGAGAAAATGCGTTCAGAATACGTTATCTCAGTTACAGGAAAAGTGGTGGCACGTGATGAAGCTCAAATAAACAAAGATATGGCTACGGGTGAGATAGAACTTGTAGCTGAATCAGCTAGTATCATAAATAAGTCGAAAACCCCTGTTTTTGATATCTCAGATAAAGTAGACGTATCTGATGATTTGCGTCTGAAATACCGATACCTTGACTTGAGACGTCCGCGTATGCAGGAGAATATGAAAATGCGTCATGCTGTCAAGAAATCCTTCAGAGACTTCCTGGATAGTAAAGGGTACTTGGATATTGAAACACCCTATTTGACAAAATCAACTCCTGAAGGGGCGCGAGACTACCTCGTTCCAGCACGAATGAGTCAAGGGAAATTCTTTGCCTTGCCTCAGTCACCTCAGTTGTTCAAGCAGTTACTGATGAGTTCTGGCTTTGATAAGTACTATCAGATTGTTCGCTGTTTCAGAGATGAAGATTTACGCGGAGACAGACAGCCTGAATTTACCCAGGTTGATATCGAGTCAAGTTTTTCTAATAAAGAAGAAATTCAGTCAGTGATGGAAGAACTGCTCATCAAGCTGGTCAAAGATGTTAAAGGTATCGACATTTCTGCCCCATTCCCTCGCTTGACTTACAAGGAAGCACTCGAGCGTTTCGGAAGTGACAAGCCTGACTTGCGCTTTGATATGGAACTGGTTGACTTGAAAGATATTGCACTGAGCTCAAACTTCAAAGTATTTTCAGCAGCTGTCGAAAACGGTGGTTTGGTGAAAGGTTTGACAGTCAAAGGTGCAGCTGACCAGTATTCACGTAAAGCGATTGATAAATTGGAATCTGTAGCGAAAATATATGGAGCAAAAGGTCTGGCATGGATGAAAGTAACCAGCGCCGGTTTGACCGGACCCATTTCGAAATTCTTTTCAGAAGATGAAGAACAGTCAGCCATCTTGACGCAAATGAATGCGGAAGCCGGAGACTTGCTTCTTTTTGTAGCGGATCAGGATAAAATTGTTTATGACGCTTTAGGTGCCTTGAGAAATCATCTAGGAAAAGAACTTGACCTTATCGATACAGCTAAGATTGCCTTTGCCTGGATTGTTGAATGGCCACTTCTAGAATACGACGAAGAAGAAGGGCGCTACAATGCAGCTCATCACCCCTTCACCAGTCCAGTTAAAGAAGATAGAGAACTCTTGAAGACAGCACCGGAGAAAGTCATGGCGGATGCTTATGATATTGTACTGAATGGCTATGAGATTGGCGGCGGATCCATGCGTATTCATAACAGAGACATTCAAGAAGACATGTTTTCTGCCTTAGGATTTACGAAAGAAGAAGCCCAGGATCAGTTCGGTTTCTTACTGGATGCCATGGAGTACGGTTTCCCGCCTCATGGAGGCATTGCCTTTGGTCTCGATAGACTGGTTATGATATTGGCCAATGAAGAGAATATCCGTGAAGTTATTGCCTTTCCTAAAAACGGGAAAGCAATGGATCCGTTGACAAATGCACCGTCAAACGTGTCAACTGATCAGCTGGATGAACTGAAAATATCTCTTCAGACAATTGAAAAAACGGAGGAATAACATGGTTTTACTTGGTTCACATGTATCTATGAAAGGCAAAGACATGCTGCTGGGTGCAGCTAAGGAAGCATCCCTTTACGATGCCTCTACATTTATGATTTATACTGGGGCGCCGCAAAACACAAGACGCAAAGCAGTAGAAGACATGAATATTGTAGCTGGACAGCAGTTTATGAAAGATAATGGCATTGGCGTTTCTGACATTGTCGTGCACGCACCTTACATTATTAATTTAGGAAACACGATAAAAAAAGAAAATTATGCCTTTGCAGTTGAGTTTATGAAAGATGAAATTAAACGTGCTGAAGCAGTCGGAGCAACTCAGATGACGATGCACCCTGGTGCACATGTTGGCGCAGGTGTAGAGCCTGCTATTGAGCAGATTGCTAAAGGGTTGAATGAGATTCTTCATGAAGAACAGACCCTTCAGATTGCTCTGGAAACAATGGCTGGAAAAGGAACCGAAATAGGCCGAAGTTTTGAAGAGCTGGCTCAAATTATTGAAAGAGTGGACTTGAAAGACAAGATTTCTGTCACGCTTGATACATGCCACATTCATGACGGCGGCTACAATGTTAAGGAAGATTTTGACGGTGTACTGGCTGAATTTGACCGTATCATTGGACTGGATTATTTAAAAGTTATCCATGTGAATGATTCCAAGAATGTTATGGGAGCGGCAAAAGACCGTCATGCTAATATTGGATTTGGAGAAATAGGGTTTGATGCATTAAATCACGTTGTCCATCATCCAAAACTATCCGCTTTGCCTAAAATACTTGAAACACCTTTTGTAGGGGAAGATAAAAAGAATAAAAAGCCGCCATACAAGCATGAAATTGCAATGCTGAAGTCTCAGACATTCAATGAAAGCTTACTGGCAGATATAGAAAATGCATAAAGGAAGAGGAGTCTGTAGGGAAACAGGCTCCTTTTTGCTATACTGAAACTAGTGAAAAGAATAAGAAAAGACTGTCTGACTGATAGTCAGCAGGTAGTTGAAAGGAGAGTCTTTATGGCTGACGGTCTGTACGCTCGGGAAATAAAAGCAATTGATGCCTTTACTATAGAGGATATCGGTATACCTTCAATGGTTCTAATGGAGAGAGCAGCATTAGCTGCATCTGAGTTTGTATTGGAAAATACTACAGAAGAAACACTATATATATTTTGCGGACCTGGAAACAACGGGGGAGACGGTATAGCGATGGGTCGTATCCTCAGTCAATCTGGTAGAAATGTCAGTATTTATCTGATAGGCGATTTTGCAAAAGCGACAGAAGAAACCAAGGCACAGTTGAGAATTGCCAAAAACTTAAAACTGACAATTTTTGAGAAGAATTTTCTCGGTACTATCGAGAAAGAGTCTGTCATCGTGGACGCTCTATTTGGAATCGGATTGAACCGGGAGGTAGAAGAACCGTTTCTATCTGTCATCAATACAATAAATGAGTCAAAAGCAATTAAAGTTTCCTTGGATGTTCCATCTGGCCTGTCAGCGGACAAAGGTGAGTGCTTTAATGTCGGAGTCAAAGCACATTTTACTGCTTCCATTGGTTTTTGGAAAATAGGTTTCAATCATCCAAAAGCCAAACATTATACAGGAAAAGTCAGTGTGCTGGACATCGGCTACCCTTCAATAGATTATTTCGCACACATACTTGAAAAGGAGAGAAAATTAGATGAACCGATTTAATTTCCAGGGTGAGAGTGTTAGCGAGCAGTATTTTGAAGGCTGGTATGTCAAAACACTTGATACAGAAAATAACCTGTCCATAGCACTTATACCAGGAGTAGCCCATTTTTCTAAAGATGAATCCTTTGTACAGTACAATATTATATATAATGACCAGACCTATAGTGGGAAAATAACGTTCGCACGCGATGATTTTGAAGTGGTAGGTGATCCTCAGTCAATCGTGCTGCCCAAGTTCGTGCTTAATGAAAGAGGAGTCATGGGTAGTCTATCAGATCAGGGAAATAAAATTGTCTTCAATCTTGAGTTTGGACTGTTTACGCCCATTAAGCAAACAGCTTTTAGTCCGAGCATCATGGGTCCCTTTGAATACCTTAGAATGCCTTGTTCACACGATATTATCAGTATGAAGCACAAGGTTAAAGGAACAGTAGTGATTAACGGAGAAAAAGTTGTAATCGAAAGTGGTACGGGCTATATCGAAAAAGACATAGGCAGTACGTTCCCGAGCAAATACGTATGGGCTCAAGCGAATGATTTTTATGAGAATAAAGATGTTTCTTTGTTTTTGTCTGTTGCCCGGATAGAAAAGAGTGCAATGGATTTCATTGGAACGATTGCTGTTTTTCACGACGGTACTGACGAGTATCGTTTTGCAACGTATTTGGGGACACGTGTAGAGGTTCAAGTGGACACTCAGAAAAAGCAGTACACGGTCATTTTGAAAAATCCTAGACAAAAACTGGAGGCAACAGTCAGTTTATCTAATGAGTCGCCACTCATTGCGCCAATGAATAATGAGATGGACTATGCAATAAAGGAAACCATCAAGGCACATATCAAGGTGACCTTTTCGAATGCTGGAGAGGAAACTATCAAACTGACAACAAATAATGGTGCGGCAGAACTGGTAAACTGGTAAAGAAACGTTACTTTAAGACTGACAATCACCCAATTGAAGGAATGAAATAAAAAGCATCACTGTCTTGTATTTAGATACAGAACAGTGATGCTTTATTATATTTATTAGAATCTGTCATAACCTAAGAAGTTATTTGACTTTCTTCTCACTGGCTGGCAGTGCTTTAAGGTATTTAGTAGGTGTCTGACCAGTGATTTTCTTAAATACTTTTGTAAAGTAAGAATGACTATTGAAACCGGCTAAATTGGCGACTTCACTCAGCTGGTGCTGGCCTAGGTGGAAATAGTATTTTGCCAGGTAAACGCGTTGCTGATTGACATAGCCAATAAACGTATTGCCAGTTTCCTGTTTAAATTTTCTAGCGAGATGGACAGGGTGCATGCCGTAAATAGATGCAATATTAGTTAGAGTCAGTTCGCCAGTCAGGTTTTCCGTTATATAGCTGACAATTTCTTTCATTACAGTAGAATAAGAAGATGTTGAGAACTGTACAACTGAATTACAGTACTCCCTGAATATCTGAAAATAGACATGATCTATCAAATAATCAACTGAAGTGGCATCTTGAATAATCATCGTAAATCGTTCATAAATAAGGTGAAGATAGAGGGGCAGGACGCCTCCGTTTTTAGCTGCAATACGGGAGTAAGTGTTGACAGTCACCAAATGTGCTTTAAAGCGGTCCAGTAAGTCACACTCGCTTGTTTCTTCTAAATAATGCAAGACTTTGTCGATATCAATTAAATTCAAGGTGGCTTCAAGCTGCTTCATGTCACCGTCAGTTATTGCATCAGACAATTGGTCTTGGATTAGATAACGATAATTCATTGCTTCGTTTGTTAACTCTTTGAGCTTGTTAATACGGACCTCGATTAACGCTTCTTTCTGCTCATCTTTCTTCATAAGTCATAATCCTTCCTCAATTGCTATATTCGATAACAAGTTATATGTTAAATATACCACAAGAACAGACTAAAAAAACATTATATGCCTAATAATCTTATATTTTTATAAGTTTCTTTCCTTACAGGGTGAAAATCTGTTAAATTACTCCTTTGATTAAGTATTATAAACTATTAACATTGTAAATAACTGAACATTGAGTATTTATGTTATAACAGAATTAGCTATTTTTACAATACAAACCATTTTACTCGTCAAAGGTCATATTCTTTTACATCAATCAATTCCAGTGATACCATTAGTACTATAAAATAGTGAACAAAATATGTCAATTATTGGCGAAAGGGTGAGAAAATGGATCGTCATATACTCGGTACATTTACGAACGAAGAAGAAACCATTAAAGAAGTAAACAGATTGATTAATGAGGAAGGGTACCGCTCTGAAGAACTGGCGTTAATTATCGACAAGCACAATGAATTCGACAGACAAATTAACTCTTTAAAAGAGGTCCGTGTTGAAAAAGTGGAAGTTGAAGAAGAGAGTGTCTGGGAAAAAATAAAAGACACGTTTTCGATAGGATCATATGACAGTGATGCTGCACATTCAGTATTGGAAGAGTATGGGGTTCCTCACGATAAGGCAGAACATTATATGGATGCTTTACGCGATGGAGAAATGGTACTCTTGGCAGATACAGATGCACCTAAGCACACTGACCTGTCAAACTTAAATGGAGAAATGATAGATGAGGAGAATCAGTCAATGAATGATAATAAGAATCAGCATAAACCAGTAGATGAAGTGAATACAGAGGAAGAACAAGCAATACAAGCTGAAAAAACAGACAAAGATCCAAAAGATGTCGAGACATCTGAAACAGATGATAATCAGATGAATGAATCAATTGATCCGAGCCAGGCTGAACATACGCGAAAAGAAAGTGCAGTAGAAAAAAATGAAACGGAAAGCAGCAAGGATGATTCACAGGGTAAAGAGTCTAAAGAAGAACCCGACCTGACTGGAGAAGAAGATACTGTTGAAGTCGAAGAATCCAACCATAATTATGGGAATAGAGTTGCCGAGGGGGTTGTCAAACCTGAGGCTAAAAGTCCTTTGAATACTGATGAGAAAGTTGAGAAAGAACCTTCCGAGAAATCTGATGCACCTGAATCTGACGCCAAACATACCGATGATGCAGAAGAGGCAGGCCTGAAGTCAGAGGAATAATAGCTGGATAAGGAGAGAGTGAAACGTGACTGAACAGGACAAAATAAAAACACAAGAATCTAAAAAAGATTATTTCATGGATGACGAATCAAAAAATATGAAGCGGGAACCTATAGTGGAGTCCAGTACCTACAAACCTGCCGGTAAACTAAAAGACAGAACGGCTATAGTTACGGGAGGAGATTCTGGTATTGGGGCGGCAACTGCCATCCTATTTGCCAAGGAAGGTGCAAAAGTTGCTTTTGTTTACCATTCATCCGATGAGGACGCTAGCCGAACGGAATCCAGACTAAAAGAGATTGGGGCAGAAGTTAAGAAATTTAAAGGGGATGTCGGTGACGAAGCATTTGCAAAACAAGTCGTATCTGAAGTAAATGAAGACTGGGGACAGATTGATGTTTTAGTAAATCATGCTGGAGAGCAAATGTTTCAGTCCAGCATTAAAGACATTACGGCTGAACAGATTGACCGCACATATCGTACAAATGTCTTCAGTATGTTTTACTTTATAAAAGCGGCTATGCCTCATTTTTCAGAAGGAGCTTCAATCATCAACACCTCTTCAATAACGGCGTATAAAGGAAATCCGAATTTAATGGATTATTCTGGAACGAACGGAGCACGTGTCTCATTTACACGTTCCCTTGCTCAGAATAAAGAAATTGTGGATAAGAAAATCCGAGTCAATTCCGTAGCGCCTGGTCCAATCTGGACACTGCTCATTCCGGCTACCTTCCCTGAGGAAGAACTTGCCGGTTGGGGTAAAGACGGTGCATTGGGTAGACCAGGAGAAGCCTTTGAGCTCGCACCAGCTTATGTGTATTTAGCCAGTGATGATTCCAGCTACGTATCTGGACAGACTATGCACGTTAACGGTGGCGTCATTGTCAACGGATAACCAAGAAAGGATGATTGTATGACTAAAGATAATGAACTAAAACGACCTAATCACACTAACGGGAACCTTTCAAATACGGCTGAGAATCAGGTAGCATCACCCGATTTATCGGCGCCATTAGGACACATTAAGGACAGACCAATGCGTGATAAACTTGATGATGAAAAAGTGGCGGAAAAGTCACTCGGCGACTCAGTTGGTAACGAAGTTGAGGCTGATTTAAATCCGGATGAAGAGTCAAAAGATAGGGATCCTGAATAGCATTAACCAATGAAAGAGCTGGAACACTTTAACAGGTGTTTCAGCTTTTTTCTAATCTTTATTTTCAACAGTTATTAATCATAGATTCAATAAATGGTATACTGACAGAAGCTAAACAAAGGAGAATGCGCAATGCCAGGAGATAAAGATTCTAAGGATAAACAAAACAGAAAATCTAATCTGATTGAACTGTCAGATATCACTAATGGTCAAAGCAAAACAAACGACGATAAGTTTTCTGAGAAAACAACTTTGTCAGGAAAGACCACTGATAATAAACAGTCAAAACCAACTGAGTATGTTATTACTAAGGTACAGGCGCAAAAAGCTAAGAACAGGTTTAACATATATATTAATGATGAATATGCTTTTCCAGTCGATGATAATCTGCTCGTGCAGAATAGATTAATCAAAGGAAAAACATTAACCGAAGCTGAAATTGACGAACTCAGAGAAAAAGGTGAACTGAGTAAAGGGTATCAGGCCGCACTGCATTTTTTGAACTTTAAAATGCGCACGGAAAAAGAAATTAGAGATTACCTTGCTGATAAAGACTATCAAAGTCTTGAACCCATTATTCAGAAATTAAAAGAAAACCGACTAATCAATGATACTGAATATGCCAAGAGTTATGTCAGAACATATTCGACACTGAAACTTGAAGGACCGAAAAAAATCGAACGGGCACTCTCTGCCAAAGGACTGACTAAAGAAGAAATTCTTACCGGACTGGATGAGTATGCCTATGACCTGCAGACAGAAAATGCTAAAGAGCTAGCAGAGAAAGTTCTAAAAAGGCAGCGCAATAAATCGAGCAGAGAGATGATGCAGAAAGTCAGAGAACAGTTAATGAACAAAGGCTTTGAATCTGAAGTGATTCAGTTGGCCATTGAAGAACTGGATAATGACCAGAGTGATGATGAGGAATACGAAGCGTTGAAGAAGCAGGGAGAAAAAGCCTGGACCCGATATGCGCGAAAGCACAAAGGCTATGATCTGATTAGTCGAACAAAAGCCTACCTTTACTCGAAAGGCTACCCTAGAGAATTGATTGACCAGTTTATTCAAGAGAAAGAGGATGAAATGTGAAGAAGAAAGACTTATTGAAAGAAAACAAGATAGAGATGTGGGAAGAAGAAAAAATAGCGTCTTTCCAGCAGACGCTATTGGACTGGTATGACTCCTCAAAAAGAGATTTACCATGGCGACGCACCTCTAATCCTTACTATATTTGGGTCTCCGAAATAATGCTGCAGCAGACTCAAGTGGACACGGTTATTCCTTACTATAATCGCTTTATCACTACATTGCCGACTGTTTCTGATTTGGCGGATGCAGACGAAGATACCCTGCTCAAATTGTGGGAAGGCCTGGGCTATTATTCTCGAGTACGTAACATGAAAAGTGCTGCCATACAGATTGTTAATGAGCACAATGGGGTCTTTCCTGAAGATTACAAGGATATCATCAACCTCAAAGGAATTGGGCCCTATACTGCAGGGGCAGTAAGCAGCATAGCCTTCAACCAGGCACAGCCGGCCGTTGATGGGAATGTCATGCGCGTTTTAAGCCGCTTATTTGAGCTGAATATCGATATAGGTAAAGCGTCCAGCCGGAAAATTTTTGAAGAAATGATTCGTCACTTAATCGATCAGAACCGTCCGGGCGATTTTAATCAGGCCTTGATGGATTTGGGCGCGACGATTTGTACACCAAAAAATTATAAACCCGAAATCAGTCCTGTTAGAGAGTTCAATGCGTCTTATTTAAATGAAACGTGGGAGCAGTATCCTGTTAAGAAATCAAAAAAGTCCTCCAGAGAAGAACACTATATCGTTATTGCAGCGAAGAATGATAAGGGAGAATATGTTTTTGAAAAAAGAGGAGCAAAAGGTGTTCTCTCAGGGATGCTGACCTTTATTATGATTAATCGGGAACGTCTGGAAGATGACAAGTGGAAGTCGTTTGAAGGTAAATTAGACGAAATAGGACCTGAACAAACTAAACAGCTGTATAAACTACTTGAATCGGATTACGGCGTGAGAGTCAAACTCCAAGATGATATCAAAGGGAAACTGACGCACGTGTTTTCTCACTTGAAATGGCATTTGACTGTGATAGAAGCTGAAGTGATTGATAGCACCAAGCTGATGCCACAGACTCAGCTGATACATCCTGAAAAGTTTGAGAAAACAGCTTTCCCCGTGCCGACGCAGAAAACGTGGGAACTACTGAATACACTCACGCTATTTTAACTGATTTAATCACTATTTTTCTTTATCATTCTTTTTTCATTGTATTTTATGATATAATTACTCTTGAGATTTAGAAAAACAGGCAACTTTTCTAACTTGACTAGAGAGTAGGTACACAGATGAAGTTTCCAAAAGAAGGGGAATTCATCACAATCAAAAGCTATAAGCATGATGGCAGTCTGCACAGAACCTGGCGAGATACGATGGTTTTGAAAACTACTGAGAATGCACTAATCGGATGCAATGATCATACATTGGTTATCGAATCGGATGGCCGAAGATGGAAAACAAGAGAACCGGCACTCGTTTATTTTCATAAACACTACTGGTTCAATATTGTCACGATGATTAGACAAAAAGGGACGTCTTATTACTGTAATATGGCTTCTCCATTTTTAATTGATGAAGAAGGCGCCAAGTATATTGACTATGATCTTGATGTAAAAGTATTTCCGGATGGCGAAAAAAGACTGCTGGACGTTGACGAATACGAAGAGCACGGGAAAAAATGGGACTATCCTGATGAAATTGATCTAATTTTAAAAGAACACATTAAAATTCTTGTTGATTGGATTAATGAAGAAAAAGGACCATTTTCTGAGGGCTATGTCGACCTATGGTACAACAGATATAAACAGCTCACCGGTAAAAAATGATTGATTGTGATGAAAAAGGCAGTAGAAGGCTAAAAAGTCTTCTACTGTTTCCTTATGCTTTGTTTGATGGTAAACTACATAATGGTATATACGGTTTATATTATTATAAATAATACATAGGAAAGGAATAAGCAAATGAAAAAAAGTGTTTTAACCATCCCCTTACTTCTGACGGCCAGTGTTGTAACTATTTTTTTCGGCAGACAATATGCAGCGAGTCAACAAGATGAAATGACGGCTATGGAGCTTGGTCCTGAGGAAGAAGTGATTGAAGAAGAGAATTCAACACTAGATGAGGCACCTCAAACTAAGTCTTTACTTGAAGACTATCAGTCTCGCGAGAACTTCTCGCTTTATGAACAATTAGATTTTTTGTCATTGACGAAAAATGATGCATCCATAGGCTTTTACGGCGACATTAATATGGAAGCGGGCTGGGTTCAAAGCTTAGTGCAAGCCATTGAAGAGAATACTGAAGGACCGATGGAAGTGGTAGACTTTACGCATCCGGATTTAGATTCCTACGAGTTGATGATCAGACAAACGAGTCAGGATGTTAATGAATTTCAACCGGATATTTTAGTGTATGGTTTACCTGCGCTTCCGGATAAGGTCAGAGATATTGGACTGGCAGATACGGATGAATATATGTCAAGTGTTCTGAACCAGTTATCTGCTAATGAGGACATGGATTTAGTACTTGTGGAACCACATGTTATGCCTCATGAAATCAACCAGCTGAACTCCCGATCTCTCGATTACAGGAGCTACCTGAATATAATGAGAGACATAGCAGAAGAAAGAAACTTAACCCTTCTTCCTCTGCATACTGATTTTAACGAGCAGGCAGAATCAAACGGACTAAGCAATTACTTTACCGAAACAGATAATGAGTTGAATGAAGCAGGGAATGAGCTCGTTACGGAAATAGTCGATGGGTATTTGAGTCAAGTGAATGAATAAAAAAAGCTGGCCACAGGCCGGCTTTTTTTAGTGTAGTGTGTTAATTTTTGATACATCATCTGTGACATGATTAGTCTTGAAACTGCTGACTAATTTGTTTAGATGCTGTAGATTTTCTTCATAGTCTAGTACTGCTGACATAAGATGAATGACTGTATTACTCTGGCCATAGTCGTTTTCCAGGTAGGATTCCAGACTGGCTTCGTTGAAGAATGACTCCATGAAGGTTATACGAAGGTCTGCCTTGTAGGCAATGAAATTAACTTCTTTAGGGAGAATTCGACCGTTCCATTTCAATATTATTTGCTCATGCGCAGACATTAACGTTTCCAGTCGTTCGCGAAGTAAAATACGCAAGTCATCCGGGAAATGATTATAAACATTTTCCGAGAGGTGAAGTGTCTTGACCAAATAATAAGCTGATTCAGTTGTTCGAATAAATTGTCTGTAGATGACAAGCAAACGTGTGATTGAGATTTCTTTTTGATTAAACCAGCGCGTCCATTGGTTGTCCTGAAGTAAAGTTAAATATTTCTTCATATCGGTAATTGATTTTTCCAGTGACAGTAAGTCTGAACGCATCAGAGAGTATTGAACGTTTTTCCTCAGGCTGACACGCATATATCTTGTCAGGTCATCAGTCACCACATTCGTCAACTGAAATAATTTTTCCTCATAGTTAGGGGGGAGCACAAAACGGTTAATCAAGAATGCCACTAGGACACCAATGAAGGTTGCCAAAACTCTGATTACGGCGTTAGATAAAATATCTCCATTTGTTGAGAGCATAATGATAATCAACGTCATCGTAGATAAGCCAATCACGTTGTTAAGATTCATTTGATGCAGGATGGCAATAAGAATAGCTGTAGCAAAACTGATAACTATAATAGACGTTCCGAATGCGCTAGCCATCAAAACTGCCACAAAACCACCTATTGAGTTGGCAATCAGGCGTTCACCCATCGTTTGAAAGGATTTTTTTACTGACGGCTGCATAGACGCTACCACGGATATTCCCGCTAAAGATGCACTGTCCTCAAAACCTAGCGCAATAGGGATGATTAAAGAAAGGAATACAGCCAAACTAGTTTTAAAGGTTCTTGCCCCAATTTTCATTTTAAATAAGTCACTGCTTTCAGTTTTTATAGTAAATTCAGTATACTACAAATAAGCAGTCAATATTAATAAAATTAAGTATGGAACTGACATATTCTTGCAAAAAATGACTGGAAACTGTATCATTTGGTTAGATAGAAGGAAAAGATAAAGGATTGATAAAGATGAGTTATTTAGTAGAACAATCCATTGAACGGTTAAAGTTTAATAATATACGGATTACCCCCCAAAGGCACGCCATACTTGAATATTTGATAGATCAGGACAGTCATCCGACAGCTGATGAAATTTACCGTGCATTGGAAGAGCGTTTTCCAAGCATGAGTGTTGCGACTGTTTATAACAACTTAAGACTATTCACGGATCTGGGCTTAGTTAAAGAAATGATGTATGGAGATCATTCCAGTCGCTTTGATTTTGCCTCGACTGAGCACTACCATGCTATCTGCTCAAATTGTGGAAAAATAGAGGACATCTATTATCCCGGTTTGGATGATGTTGAAGTAGTAGCGAGTAATTTAACTGGGTTTACTGTGGATTCCCATCGCCTTGAAATTTACGGACTGTGTCCGGATTGTCAAGCAGAGAATAGCTAGTACGGTTAGGAAAAGCGAGGAGACAGGCATGAAGAAAGCACTTATTCTAGCCAATCCTTCTTCTGGTAAAAAGCAGGGGGAAGAAATGGCTTTATTTGCCAAAGAGAAATTTGAATCTGCTGGATGGGATTGTACCGTTGAAGTAACTCAAGGTAAAAGCGACATAACAAAATATACTACCCAGGCCTGTCAGGAAAAGAAAGATTACTTGATTATTATTGGTGGAGACGGTACAGTTTCAGAAGTGCTGAATACTTTAAAGCATCATGAGTTTCATCCTGTTATTGGAGCTATTCCAACGGGTACTGTTAATAATATCGCTCGAGGTTTTGGGATTGATTTACCGATTGAAAATGCTGTTGAGCAGTTGATTAACAGTAGAGTAGAGACGTGTGATGTCGGAAGTGTCAATGGGCAGCTTTTTTTGAGTTCGATTTCTGCTGGGTCTGTCCCTGAAACGGTATGGGAAGTTTCTGATAATATGAAAGAACGTTACGGATCACTGGCATATTTTATTGAAGGTATGAAATCTTTGAAAAATGAAGAAACACATGATCTTATAATTGAACTCGATGGTAAATCCTTTAGAAAAGAAACCAGTCTTTTATTAATAGGTGTGTCCCATAATATCTCAGGTATCGATCATTTCTTTGAAGAAGCCACCATGAATGATGGAAAACTCTATTTATTTTTAATGGATAAAAACACACTCGGCGAAAAAATAAGTATTGTTTCTAAACTGATGTCAGAAGAAAAGCAGAAGCTACCTCCTGAAGTAACAATTAAATCGTTTGAAACTGCCCGGTTCTCCTTACAGAATAAAAAGGCCCATGTGGCTATGGACGGTGAAAAAGGACCTGAATTTCCGTTAGTAGTTAAAGTTCTGCCAGAATTTATATCAGTCCTTGTGCCGGAATAAATTTCAGATAGCGGTAAACACTACTTTTTGATTTGGTTTTTTATATGAAGCGTTGACATTTTTGAAGATAAATGCTATGATATAAAAGTTGCTAATAGTAATAATATTCCGCAATAGCTCAGTTGGTAGAGCGCACGACTGTTAATCGTGTTGTCGCAGGTTCGAGCCCTGCTTGCGGAGTTTTAATATGGAGAATTGTCCGAGTGGCTGAAGGAGCACGCCTGGAAAGCGTGTATACGGTTTTTCCGTATCGAGGGTTCGAATCCCTCATTCTCCGTTTTTTATTTTTATATCCAGGCCCCTTGGTCAAGCGGTTAAGACACCGCCCTTTCACGGCGGTAACACGGGTTCGAATCCCGTAGGGGTCATAATAACTGAATAGTTATTTGTCGGAGGATTACCCAAGTCCGGCTTAAGGGAACGGTCTTGAAAACCGTCAGGCGTGTAAATGCGCGCGTGGGTTCGAATCCCACATCCTCCTTTGTCATGGTTGTAGTTGCTTCAGCAACGTACAACCATGATACACGCAGCCTTTAGGCTGCCGTGTCTCCGATTTAAGGTTTGTAGTTGCTTCTTTAGAAGCTTACAAGCTCAGTACACGCGGTCTTCAGACCGCCGTGTTTCCGATTTAATGCATCATGCTACTTACTGAGTGATTGTATCAGATAACTGTATAAGTGGTAGATTTAGGCGCTGTAGCTCAGTTGGTAGAGCAACGGATTGAAGCTCCGTGTGTCGGCAGTTCGACTCTGTCCAGCGCCATGAAATAGCGGAGGGATAGCGAAGTGGCTAAACGCGGCGGACTGTAAATCCGCTCCTTCGGGTTCGTAGGTTCGAATCCTACTCCCTCCATACAATAGGGGTATAGTTTAATGGTAAAACTATGGTCTCCAAAACCATCGATGTGGGTTCGACTCCTGCTACCCCTGTAACCATTAGTTAAAAAAGCTAGTGTAAATTTATAAAAATGGCGATTGTGGCGAAGTGGTTAACGCACCGGGTTGTGGTCTCGGCATTCGTGGGTTCGATCCCCATCAGTCGCCCTTAATTGGGCTATAGCCAAGCGGTAAGGCAGCGGGTTTTGATCCCGTCATTCCTAGGTTCGAATCCTAGTAGCCCAGTACTATAACCAGATACCTTTCTGGTTAAGATAGACGATAATAAAACTCAATGCTCATGCATTGAGTTTTATCTGTATTATCTACTAATTTACAAAAGAGGTTGAGGACAATGGGAAAAAATCATGGTATATTTCTTCTGGTTATTGGGATAATCATTCTACTATTGTCACTGTTCATTGTATTTCATGATCCAATTGTCGGGGGAGCAGGAATATTGGTAGGAGTCTGGAATATCTTTATAGGCATACGATTATTAAAGGGCAAGTGGCTATTCGGCTCTCGATTTAATGAAGATAACGATAAGAATGAAGATTAGAAAAAAGTGCTCAGTCTTTTGACTAAGCACTTTTTTTGAACTGCTATTACAAATATATTGTTTTCAAAACTTTTTATCTATTTTAGTGCAGACTCATTTAGTTTTATTCATGCGAGAAGACCCGCTGTGGCACTAGCTAGTCGACCCATAAGACTCTGTGTATGCCGGTTGACCCGTTACAGCGCTAGCTAGTCAACTCATAAGAATCTGAGTACACCAGATGACCCGCTATAGCTCTAGCTAGCCGACTCATAGGACTCTGTGTATGCCGGTTGACCCGCTATAGCGCTAGCTAGTCGACTCATAGGACTTTGTGTATGCCGGTTGACCCGCTACAGCGCTAGCTAGTCAACCCATAAGAATCTGAGTACACCAGATGACCCGCTAGAACTCTAGCTAGCCGACTCATAGGACTCTGTGTACACCAGATGACCCGCTACAGCGCTAGCTAGTCGACTCATTAGAATTAGTGTACACCAGTTGACTCGCTAGAAGAAATAGCTACCAGATTCCATAAAATTCCAATTTGTAAGTTAACCACCTAGATCGACTAAGGCTCTGACTGCAAAAAATATCTTCTGCTAGTTAAATAATAATGCATTTTGTAATTTTTTCCTTATTTAAATTCCCAAAAGTGGCATAAATGATTATACTAAAGACTCAAATTTACTAGAACTCATTTCTAGACTAAAGATTTTAAATGAATACGAAAAAACAGAGAATTGACATTCTCTGTTTTTTTTATAAATTATATTTTTTTGCGTAGGGGAGGTAAGAGACAATAGTGTTAATCTTCGTCGTCGTTTATTTCCTCTTCCTCGTCATTTTCTTCTGGTTCTTCTACATCTTCTACATCTTCTTCAGTGTCCTCTTCATCATCTGAATCATCTGTATCGTCAGAAGGAGGCTCTTCTTCAGTTTCTTCCTCATCTTCATCCGTTTCAGGTTCCTCTTCCGGTTCCTCTTCTTCAGGTTCATCCGGTTCCTCTTCAGTTTCTTCCTCGTCATCCTCATCCTCATCCTCATCTTCTTCGTCTTCACGTTCAGGGATGGTGATAGAGGTGGTTGCTTCTGGTCCAGTATTGCCATAGGCACTGACAGAAAGAGAAATAGTCAGTGTTCCTGCAGGTGGTTCGGTTAAACTGAACTCTGTATCTGAGACAGTAGTACTTTCACCGTCAATCGTTAGATTGTAAGTGACGTCTTCATCTTCGTTTTCAAGCTCATAATCGTCCCAAGTAACCGTAAGCTCATCGCCGTCTTCATCGTATTCAGCTGACAAGCCTGTCGGTGCATCCAGTTCTTCACCAAATGAAGTGGATACTTCAGTCGGCTCAGTTCCAGTTACAAATAGTTCGTTCACAATGTGACTGTCCGGTGTGTTTGGTCCAGGCAGTTGAGCGGGGTCAGATCCATCCTCAACAGCCACTTCTGTAACGGAACTTGGCCTGGTCCATTCGGTGTTGTTTAAACCTTGTGATACATAAGACATCACTTCACGGTAAATGTGGCGTGGAATCAATCGCGAACCGTCTTCAAGAGACAAGTAATTCCCTTCCGCATTTCTATCAAACCCAGTCCAAACTGAAAGGGAGTAGTTAGACGTATAGCCGACATACCATGAATCGGGCACACCATGTGATGGATGATTAAAGCGTTCGTAATCCTCTGGAGCAAAGTTGGTCGTTCCTGTTTTCCCTGCTTGAGGCAGGTTAGGGATACCAACAGTGCTGCTTAAATTAGAAGGAACACCTCTTAAGATATCTGTAATCATATACGCTGTATAATCAGACATTGCTCGGTTGGTTTCAGGTACCAAATTAATTTCTTGGCCATCACGTGTAGTGACCCTAGTAACTGCGTGAGGCTGAGTGAAGTTACCCCCATTGGAAAAGGCAGCATAAGCACCGGCAAGCTGAAGAGGTGTCATTTCTCCATTTATAGCGTTCTGAGGGAAAATACCTGGTGAATCATTCAATTCATCTGAATCGATTCCCAGATTTCCAAGAAACTCGTCAATCTGACTTGTTTCAAGATCTTCGTTCATAATCTTGGCAGCAGGTATGTTTCTTGATTCTACGAGAGCATCTCTAAGACTCATCTGACCGCGAAACTGCCTGTCAAAGTTTCGTGGTGTCCAGTCGGTTCCTGGCACGGTATATTCTTCATCTACAATTTGATGATACGTGGAATACTGCAAAAATTCGATAGCTGGTCCATAGGTTGTAAGTGGCTTGATTGTAGAGCCAGTGGTCTGTTTTTCCATAGCGTGATTAGTTTCACGAAGGCCTCCGGGATTGCGTGCACCGCCGAGAGCTCTAATCTTACCAGTTTCAACTTCGACAAGTGAAACAGCCGACTGTACATTGTCTTTAACGAAATCTACATACTCATCAGAGTTTAGTACATCAAAAACGCGCTGCTGGGCTTCCATATCCAAGTTGGTTTCAATAGTCAAGCCGGCAGTTGAAATGTCAAGTCCTGTTTTTTCTCTGATTTCGTGTCTGACCTGGGTCACAAAACTGTCAACAACTAGATCGTTTTGCTCAACGACACTCAGTTCTACTAATCCTTCTGTAACAGGCGTATTGATTGCCTGATCAGCTTCTTCTTCTGTAATCATACCTTCACTCTGCATGGCACGGATAACAATGTTACGGCGACGTTCTGCAAGATCCGGGTTAATGCGGGGGTTAAATCGGTTGGGTGCCTGGGCCATACCGGCAAACAGAGCTGCTTCATGAATCTCTAGATCACTGGCCGGTTTGCCAAAGTAATGCTCTGATGCTGCAGCTACACCATAGATATTGCCACCAAGGTTAATACGGTTTAAATACATCGTCATAATTTGTTCCTTGGAAAGTTGACGCTCTAGCTGAACAGCCAGCCAGGCTTCCTGTGCTTTACGCTCTAGCGTCTGGTCTTCAGGGGCTGTAGAGAACACGGACAGCTTAACAAGTTGTTGTGTAACGGTGCTTCCACCTCCCACAATCTGACCACGGTTTGTCACGAAACCAACAGCTGCCCGTCCAATACCAATCGGATCGATACCAAAGTGACTCTTAAAGCGCTGGTCTTCGATTGCAATCACAGCATCAACCATGATGTCGGGAATCTCTTCTGGAGCTGCAAAGTTTCGTGTTTCGGCTCCAATTGTATAAAAGACTTCACCATTTTTATCAAGAAGGTCGGACGAAAATGCGCCGACTAAATCTTCTTCGGTAAGATCCGGGGCACTAGAGACATAATAGACAAAAAGAGAGCCTCCAGCTACAACCGCAAGTGTAACAAGCAGAAATAAGGCTTGAATAATACGTTTAAACCAATGTTTGAATCCGCCTGACTGCCTGGATTGTTTTTTGTTTTTTCGATAATGTTGTCTTGATACTTGTTCTTTTTCAGACATATTGTACTCCTTCTCCTCTAAATGTATTTTATAATTGAAGATTCAGTATTAAAAATTAGGTTTATCAAAAAAGAACTTTACACTATTAAATAAAATCAGTCAATACTAGGGCCTGTTCTTAAGAGAGTCTTAACTATTTAAATGAATAGAGTGTGTCAATTAAATCAAGATAAGGCAGTCGTGGTGCTAGAGAATACTTAATTTCATAGCCTTCCTTGATTAAGGCCTTTATAGGAATAGATTTTTTCCCGTTCTCATCAAACTGTTGCTGCCACCAGTTTTTTAGCTGAGGAAAGTTGAGTAAAAAGACACGATTAATTGAACTGAAGCGAATCACAACAAAACAGATTCCACCGTGCTCAAAGCAGGCATTCATATGTTTAATTTGGTGCTCATGGAAATTTTTCAAAGGAAAAGAGGTTTTGTTTCGTGTTTCCTTTGCCTCAAAGTCGATGTATCGACCTCGATATACGCCATTATAATCTGTTGTAGAGGCCTTCTTATAATATGCTTCAGTTATTTTAGCGGCACTTCTTCTTGGGTAGTCAACATTAACTACCTGAATAGGGATCGGTTTTTTATGGATAACTGCTCTGTTTTTTAAGAGATAATACTCATTTGTCCGGGTTAAGTCATCTTCGAGGCTCATTCCTCTATTACTGTATGATACTTTTTTCTTATTCAGTTGCTTTTTGCTTTTCTTTTTGTCATCATGAACGAGATAAGCTTGTCCATTAGGGTAATGGATTTTCACATTGTTCACACCCTTTAAATTGATATAGATAGATACAGTTTACCAAACAATCGTTCTAAAACCTATGAAAGGAGGAAAAATTCATGAAAAATTTATATGTGACCGGCTACCGTTCATATGAAGTGTCTGTTTTTACACCGGACGATCCGAAACTCAAGTTTATCAAACTTTACATTAAAAAGAGACTGACGGATTACATTAATGAAGGCTTGGAGTGGGTCATTATATCAGGCAATCTTGGTACCGAACTATGGACAGGAGAAGTAGTTCTGGATCTAAAAAAAGATTATCCAGAGTTAAAACTGGCCATGCTGCTCCCTTATACTGGTTTTCAAAGCAAGTGGAATGAAAAAAATCAGCTGCTTTTTAATTCAATTGTCGAAAAAGCTGATTACCTGAACTATACATCCAACAGTGACTACTCTAATCCAAGTCAACTTAAAAATCACCAGGACTTCATTATGAGAAATACAGAAGGGTGTTTGCTGTTTTATGATACGGAGCACGAAGGAAAGGTTAAGTTTTACTATGATAAAGCAAGACAATATCAGGAAAGCAGTACCTATGAAATTGATTTGATTTCTTTTGATGAACTGCAATGGTTTATTACCGACCTTGAAGAGGAAGAATTCCAGTAATATCCATTTGCTAAATTCAAACAACGTAGAAATAAGATTGAAATGAAAAGATAAAATACGGTTATCTTCACTTTTATCCGGGAATTTGGTATAATAAATGTGTATTAAAAATAGTACTCCATGGACAGTAGAATGATTAATGTAATCATAATTGACTGACATTAGATGAGGTGTAGGAATGGATAGTAGGGAGTTAACTCAGAAAGAAATTTTGGAAAAAGATTTTAAAACCAAAATGCGTGGATATGATCCAACTGAAGTAGATGAATTCTTAGATGTTGTCATCAGAGATTATGAGTCGTTTCAAGCTGAAATTGATAAATTGAAATCTGAAAATAACCGTTTGCTTGATAAGCTTGATGAACAGGCTAAACAGTTGGATACACAGAATCAAAACCAGAACCAGAGCGGTTCTAACGTGACAAACTTTGATATTTTAAAACGCTTGTCCAACTTAGAGCGACATGTTTTCGGTTCAAAACTGGATAACGAATAACTAAATAGTGTACATCACGGATAATCGCGCAGCTGACTTCAGCTGTGAGGAAAGTCCATGCTCACACAGGCTGAGATGCCTGTAGTGTTCGTGCGCAGCGAAACAATAAGCTGCGGCTCTCAAGAAATTGGGATGACGGCAGGAAAAAGAGCTAAGGGGAGACCTATGCTCGAGTACCCTTGAAAGTGCCACAGTGACGAAGCAAACGTGGAAACGCGTTTGGTGGAACGCGGTAAACCCCTCGAGTGAGCAACCCAAACTTTGGTAGGGGCACTTTTCTCCTGGAAATGAACAGAGAGAAGAGGCAGGGCTTTTTATGCTCGTGCAGACAGATGGTTATCTCTGACTGGACTTCACCGTTCAGTCTAGACAGAACATGGCTTACAGTGATGTACATAGTGACTGAAATCCTCTCTTAATTTAGAGAGGATTTCTTTACGTCAACAGCCAAATAGTGCATACTATTACTATAAGAGAGGTGTCGAATAAATGACTTATAAATTACTGGCAACAGCAGCAAGTGGAATCGAAGCCCTTGTTGGTAAAGAACTGAAAGATATGGGGTATACCGTTGAAGTTGAAAATGGACGGGCACGATTTGAAGGTGATAAGGAAGATATAGCCAAGACAAACCTATGGCTGCGAACAGCCGACCGTGTCAAAATTATTGTCGGTGAATTTACGGCTAAAACGTTTGATGATTTATATGAACAAACTAAAGCCTTGCCATGGGATGACTACTTAATGATGGATTCAGCTTTCCCAGTCAGCGGAAAATCAATCAAGTCAAAACTCTACAGTGTGCCGGATGTTCAGCGAATCGTCAACAAAGCTATTGCGGACAAAATAAAAGATGTCTACCACCGAAGCGGAATGCTTCCTGAAACGGGTGCCAAATATCCAATTGAAGTGGCTATCCGAAATGATAAAGTCATGCTTACTATTGATACAACTGGCCCCAGCCTATTCAAACGTGGCTACCGGATTGAAAAAGGTGGCGCACCTATTAAAGAAAATATGGCCGCTGCACTGATTATGCTTACCACTTGGAGACCGGACCGTCCATTCGTCGATCCCACATGTGGATCGGGAACGATTCCAATTGAAGCAGCATTGATTGGTCATAACATTGCACCGGGCTTCAACCGTACATTTTTATGTGAAGAATGGGATTGGATGCCCAAAGAGTTATGGGAAAAAGTTCGACTTGATGCAGAAGAACAGGCAGATTACGATGTTGATCTGGATATTCTGGGAACCGATGTTGATGGCCGGATGATTGAAATTGCTAAAGCCAATGCACTGGAAGCTGGACTGTCCCATAGCGTGACATTCAAGCAACTGCAGGTTAAAGACTTTACGACTGACAAAGAATTCGGGATTATGGTGTCTAACCCGCCATACGGAGAACGTTTAGGAGATCCGGAAGAAGCTTATCAGGTTTACCGTGATATGGGTGAAGCCTTCAGACCACTTGAAACATGGAGTAAATATATTATTACGAGTGACTTGGACTTTGAAGAACATTACGGTCAAAGAGCTACCAAGAAGCGTAAACTTTATAACGGGTATTTAAGAACGGATTACTTCCAATACTGGGGCAAGCGTCAGTCACGGAAATAGTAGTATTTTTCATTTAGTTAGGGTGACTAATTGAATCTAAATAAAACAGAAAGCTGGAGGTTCAGTCCTTCGGCTTTCTGTTTTTTAATTATGCTGTTAGTCAATTTCAAATTCTGCAGTCAGTACATGCTCATCAAAATCACCGGTTCCTCTGAAATCCAGCACACGTTTTGCAATTCTATAGGACCCTTCATCCAACTCACCGTATAACCATTCCCAGTCGATTGCCATGGCTGATTCTTCGCCAGGATTCACTTCATAGCCAATGTCTTCATAACCATAATCTCCAGATATAGTTATCGGCACCTCATACCACTGGTCTTCAATAGATTCTTCCAGCAGGAGATCTTCACTATAAATGATTTGTTGTTCGGAATTGTTTTCAAACACCACAGTTAAGCCAGTAGGGGAAACCGATTCGCTTTTAGCAGTCATGGAGACACTCTCAATGGTATTCACGTCACCTAAAGCAGATTCTTCAAGGTCAGCTGTGTTCTCCGAATTCTCATTGTTACAAGCGGCCAATAACGACACTGTGGGAACAGCTATTAACAGGTGAAAATTATTTATATTCATAACTCAAGTTTCGCACCCCTAAGAACGACGTTCTATCCTTTTACCGTAAAGATCAGTTAGAATATTGAACTTAAAAGTACAGAAAAAGACACCTCTCTTTGGTAAAATGTAGTTACCAACAAACA
>NZ_BAAGPH010000025.1:0-2372 GCF_054784355.1 Alkalibacterium psychrotolerans
GGTGCAGTTCTTATTGATTGTCACGAAGACTGGCTAAGTTCAACTCGAAAATATATTCAATTTTGACCGCAAGGTTAAGACACGAAAACAGTGTACTGTATTTTACACAATATTATGGACTTGACTAGGAAAGGCTTCATGCATTAACTATTTTATACTTATCACTCTCTTCTCATCAATTAATCAGAAAATACTTTAACGTACTAAAAAAATATATAAACGGAAAGGGCGTAAATGGAATGGACATATTTAAAGCGTTGGGAGATCACAATTACGAGCAGATTATTTTTATGAACGATGAAGAAACTGGACTGAGAGCCATCACGTGTATTCATGATACAACTTTAGGACCGGGTTTAGGAGGTACGCGTTACTGGACGTATGACAAGGAAGAAGATGCGATTGAAGACGCTATGCGCCTGGCGAGAGGCATGACCTATAAGAGCGCGGCCAGTGGTCTCTCTTTAGGTGGAGCTAAGACAGTTATCATTAAAGACCCGGATAAAAAAGTGAACGAAGAAGCGATGTTCAGAGCCTTCGGACGTTTTGTGGAAGGCTTAAATGGCCGTTACATTACAGCAGCGGATGTCGNCCATCGCCTTCAACGGCTCACGGAGTCTATGTCGGCATGAAAGCAGCAGCCAAAAAAGCATTTGGTTCCGATTCTTTAGAAGGCAAACGCATTCTTATAGAAGGCGTAGGAAAAGTCGGTTTCTTACTGGCTGAGAAGGTTTTGGCTGAAGGGGCTCACGTTATTGCAACAGACATTTTTGAGGGGCCTCGTAAACGTGCTGAAGAAGCTGGATGTGAGATTGTTGATGCGGATGATATGTTCTCTGTTAAGGCTGACATCTATGCACCGTGCGCTCTGGGTGCGACCGTGAATGATGAGACGATTGACCAGATTCAGGCAGCGGGTATTAAAGTCATTGCCGGCGCGGCAAACAATCAACTGGCAGAACCGCGTCATGGAGAAAAGATTGATGAACTGGGCATGATTTATGCGCCGGATTATATTTTAAACGCAGGCGGACTGATTCAGGTAGCAGACGAATTTAACGGTGGCTACAGTGAAAAGCGGGCACGCATGTCTGTAGACAGAATCTATGACCAGATTGAGAAAGTGTTTGAAATAGCTGACAGGGACGGGATTCCAACCTATCAGGCAGCTGACAGACTGGCAGAAGAGCGTATCGCTGCCGTACGAGGCACCCGTAGAATTTTTGCCCGGAATGCTAAATCGATTATCAATCGTTAATTAACTAGCTTTTGTTGAAACCTCATATGTGACTACCTTATAAGGAAGTACATGTGGGGTTTTTGCTTTGGGAATACTTAGTGGAGTAAACAGTCTGTGGTATACTTGGAAAAAATGATAAAGGATGGATCCGCAATGCAATCAGAACGTTTAAACAGAAAGGGTGTTAAACTTTTTATCGCCGGTTCGGCTTATAACTTTCGCTATCAGACTGCCGGAGAAAAAGTAAAAACTGACATGAACCGCATACTCGACGTATTGGACGTTCAGCCGGAGGAGATTTATACTGGTCAGCAAACCCACAGCGCAACGGTTGCCTATGCTGACGGTAAAAATGGAGAAGCATTTGTATTCGGACGTACATTTAAGGATACAGACGGACTTCTTACAGACAAGAAGAAGGTTGGTCTACTAATTAAATATGCTGACTGCACGCCCATTGTCCTTTATGACCCCGTCAATGACGTGCTGGCTGTCGTTCATTCCGGCTGGAGAGGGACCGTTCAGCGTATCTCTGAACAGGCAATAGCCCAGATGGAGACTGACTTTAATTCGAAAAGGGAAAATCTGCTGGCTTTTGTGGGACCTTCTATTGATCAGGCTAACTACGAAGTGGGGCCGGAAGTCTATGAAGCTTTCTCTGATTTTCCTGAGCGGGATAGTTTTTTCCAGCCAGCGGATGACAAATATAAACTCAGTATGATGGATGCCAATCTGGTCAGCCTGACAGAATCCGGCATCAAGGAGAGCAGTATTGAAGTGGATAGACGGTCAACCTATACGGATGAGCGCCTGCATTCTGCCCGAAAAGAGGGGACAGACTATCAGTTAAACGGTTTATTCGTCATGATGGATTAAAGAGACTATTATATCGGAAAAAGCAGTGTCGGCTACTTCCGGCACTGCTTTTTTTACTAGCAGAAGCATAAGTAGGGTAAGGTAAACTAAACTACACAAAATTCAGGATTTTGTGTAGTTTATTATTTTTGTAAATTTCAAGTTTAAGTTAGCCACTTGTTAAAAATAATTTTCATGTGAAATTTAGCGTTCGTTTTCCTTGTAGAGATGGCTTGATAATGAGCTGAGGCATGATAGTTTTTTTGACAAGCTGGCT
>NZ_BAAGPH010000026.1:0-53643 GCF_054784355.1 Alkalibacterium psychrotolerans
CGGCATTCAAAGAAATTTTGATTGGAAATCAGTCAAACCAAGAACAAATTGCTGCGTAATTTCTTTGGTGAGGGTTAATCCGATAGGATTGTGAAGCATTTATTAGGGTGCGAAACTTGAGTATTAAAGTAAACAGCTTTACGTTCACATTCAATACAATTACTGATTTGGGTATGAAAGAGAAATGTCTTACCTACAAACTCAGTCTACATTTTACTCTCAGTTAGATCGTAACTATTGATAATTAAAGAGACAGCTAAAAAGCTCCCCATTACTGGAGAGCTTCAATCACTAATATACTGTCTTTACTTAACGCGTTTCAAAAAGGACGGGGGCACTTCAGCTGTATAGCGAACGAGTTTGTTCGTGCCGGGATGCACGAGAACCAGTGTCGTCGCATGCAGACCCAGTCGTTTAATCGGGTTAGTTTCAGCGTCATACAGTTTGTCGCCGGCAATCGGATGACCCAGTTCTTTTAAATGAACGCGGATCTGGTGCTTACGACCCGTTTCCAGCTCGACTTCCAGCAGCGAGTAGTTTTCATTTCCGAGAACCTTTCTGAAATGCGTCACCGCATGTTTTCCGCCATTGTTTTCTAAATTGGAATACATTTTAATGCCTTTGCTTTCCTTCAGCCAAGAAGCATACTCGAATTGATCTTCTTCTACTGCACCTTCAGCCAGGGCTGTATAAATCCGTTCTTTGACGGTATTTTTCCAGTCTTTCTGAAGGATTTCTTTGATTTCTTCAGTTTTTGCATACAACATCACACCCGATGTGTCGCGGTCCAGTCGGTGAACGACAAAGATTTTGTTTTCAGGATTTTCCTTTTTGACGTAGTCACTCAGTTGCGAATAAGCCGTTATATCGGTCGGGTCGTCTGCCGCAATTGATAAAAGGCCGGCATCTTTATTGATGACAATGATGTCCTGATCTTCATGCAAAATGGTCATACCTACTAATGCTGACTGTTTTTTCGACTCTTTGTTGCTCAATATGCTGACTTTCGTACCTGGTTTCAGTGGATAGTTGTGTTTGGTCGTTTCTTCCCCTTCAACCGATACCTGACCGCGTGTCAAAATAGATTTGACGGCGTTACGGCTTTTATTAGTGATAACACTCAGTAAAAAAGGGAGTAATGTGGTCTCTTCTTCTACAGTGTAGTGACTCATGCCTCTTTTATCTGTCTGTTTTGTTTCACTGCGCAATGATTTAGCTTTCTTTCCTGGATTGCGTTTCTTCTTTTTACTCATGGGTATTCACTCCTATTATTCTTAACTCTTAAGTAGTATAACAGAAAATGACCATGAATTGACTATAGATTAAGGATTCGTAAACAGCCACAGTGGAGATTAATCCTGCGATGTTCTTCTTCGCGTATCTAAAAGAAAGATTTCTTCAGAATCTGTTCTATAGGTGTAAAAGTAATAACTGTCCGGCTCATCGGCGAATGTTACAATCATGGCATTCTGTGGCGAATCTTCTCCAATATTAATGCGGGTCATTTCTATAATATCCGTTTCGATATCGTAACCCACATTTTCAAGGTAGTCTTCTGTGTCGTTTACAAATGCCCTATTCTCAGCCAGTCGCATAAACACATGGGCGCCATAGCCTAATACTAACAAAGCAATTAAACTGTAAAGTAGTTTGTTTTTCACTTCATTCAACTCCTAGACTTTAGCCTACCAAACCTATTAATAACTGTCTAATGGAATCAAAATTGAAAAGTCTGGTGAAACTGGGCTGCTTATTTTGGTATACTGTCAGTATTGAAGAATGAATGTGCTAGATGAAAGGATTTTAGTGATGAATAATAACGATAGATTAGTGCGTCTGAGGTATGCACTCGATTTAAAAGACAGAGAAACTGTTGAAGTCTTCTCTTTAGGTGAACAGGAGTTATCAAAAGAAGCTGTCCAGCAGATGCTGACGAAAGTAACTAACACTGACTCTATAAAGGATGACGAAGATGAATTTACTGAAAAGATCTATGAAAAAGCCTGTGACAACCGTACATTTGAGTCTTTCTTGAATGGCTTGATTATTTATAAGCGCGGCCAGCAGGTTACAGCTAAAGGTGAACCGGTCAAGCAGACGCGACTGATTAAGCATGACAAAGATATTAACAACGTGCTTTTGAAAAAAGTGAAAATTGCCCTGACTCTTACAAGTGATGACATTCTCGATATCCTTGATGAGACAGGCGTGCACATCTCGAACAGCGAACTCAGTGCCGTATTGAGAAAAGAAGGTCACCGAAACTACAAAGAATGCGGCGACCGTTATGCCAGAAACTTCCTTAAAGGTCTGGCTTTAAGATACCGTGACGATGTAAATTAAACAAACTCCCTATATAGCTGCAGAAAAGTCTCTGTAGTTATATAGGGAGTATTTTTTATTTGAATGGCAGATGGGCTTTGATGAAATGACCAAAAGACCGGGATACTTTTTTGACGAAAGGCACTTTTTTATGGTTCTCCTCTTCGAGCGACTCATAAGTCTGATAGGCATCATTCAGAGCTTTGTCAGAATCAAACTCGAGATCTTTCGTCCGAAGTTCTTTTCTGTTCAGCTTGATGTTTTTCTTGAACTGGCGTCTCATCAAAGTCTCGATGCGGCTCAAGTCGAGGCTCTCGCCCTCTTTTTCTTTTGTGGCAATGATACTGAGGACTTCAATGTAACTGAGTCCTAGCGCGCTCGTCACGATTGAAGCCGTGGTTCCACTGATGATACCGCCGATGACTGTACCGGCTCCTGGAATAAACTTGAACGCGTTCGCCACTATCGTTTTACCAATCATTGTGGCTGTTCCAGTCCCTCCCACTGCGGCAATCAGGCTGACAATGGTTGATTTATCCATTGATATACCGAATATGGCAGTAATGTGGGCCAGCAAAGTGACCTGCATGGGCACTAATATCGACGCATCCGAAAAAGGAATAGGCGCAAAGCCTACACCGAAAGTTGTGGCAACGTAGCGACTAGCCCAGCGTCTGGCTGCTTTTGCTTTGCGTTCAATGTCTGCCTGCTGGGCGTTCATAAAAGCATCATGTGCATCCTTTGGGATCAGCTGCAGCGTTTTATCAATTAAATCTTTCAGACCAAAAGCCGGAATCACATAGTCATCAGTAATTTCATAGGGTTCAGCCATAATATTCTGAACGGCAGCAACAGGTAGATTCTGATTTTCAAGGTACCGGTTAAATTCTTCTGCCGGCTTGCCAATCGACTGGGTCAAAACAAGAATGACCGGCAGAACTTTTGAGATTTCTTTAATCAGTTCAATTTCCGACTCTTCTATTCGGGAAGAGTTTGCCTGGATACAGTAGTAGACAGCGTGGAGTTCTTCTCTTGTCTGTTTCTTTTCTTTTACCAGATCGAAAATTTCCTGCCTGACCTTTTTCTGAACATTCGGATCCAGCTCCAAGCCTCTCGTGTCGTAAAGCACGATGGGAATCCCTTCTTTGGAAATCCGTCTCAAATGTTTCGTGACTGGTTTCCCGATACCTGTATCCGCCAGCTTTTCACGGAACACATTGTTGATTAACGTGCTTTTTCCTACACCAGTTTTACCGGCAATTAAAATGTTTACGGGCTGCATTTTTTTAATTTCTGCTTCTGTTTTTTCCAGTATTTCCTGGATCATGTTGTATTTATTATCAGATAATTTCATGAAGGGCCTCCTGTTCTTTTTTTATAGTTTACCATGTTAGGAAATTTTTAACGAAAAAATGTGCCTTTATTATTTAACCTGACTGTATAAATTTCGTGCGTATCTCATTCCCATCGTCCAGTAAAGCAGCTTTTCCAGCTGGTGATGGGTTTCCGTTTCAATTGCCTCAAACTTGTCGAAGGCACTGGCTCGCATGTGTTCCAAATATGGAAGATTAACCGTGTCATATAAGAGAGCCATGTGCTGTGAACGTATCAGCTCCACAGCATCCAGATTATCACCAAATTTGTTTTCAATTCCATAATAAACCAGCAGCGCCGTTTTATTTTCGAGCTGAGAAGATACTCGTTCTAAAGCTTCTATAATATCGTTCTTAATTGTTTCAGTATCTTTGGGTATCAAAAATACATAGCCATCTTGTTCCGCTATTTTTTCAGACCATTTCAGCCGGTCACTGGTATCTTTCAGCTGATAGTTGGAGGCTTCTATACGCGTAAACTTTACAGGATGTGTGGAAGACTGAAAACGGCGTGTGACTGTCTGAATACGCTGAGCGATTCGTTTACATTCTTTTTTATCGTGATAACCAAATGAAACTAGACCGATATTAATCAATCGACACACCCCTCACTTGTTATTATCTTAACCATACTCATTAGCAGCTATTAAAGTCAAATTTTATGAAGGGAAAAAGGTTTTTTGTGTCTTCGTTATCAAGGGCGACAAAAAACTGTGCCCAGTTAAATGAGCACAGTAATCAAAGTAGATTAAATTATCTAAATTCAGCAGGCACTTCAGGCAGTTGTTCATAAGCGGTTACGTGCCATTCCCCATCTCCATATTGCAGGAATGTTCTGTAAACGTCATTCTGACTGCTGTCTGACATCACGGCAAAGACTCTACCGGGACCGTTGTTTCCGACACGCCAGGTAATCATGCTGGACTGGTCCAGGCCAGTTACTGAGGAGACTAAACCGGCAATGGCATTTCTGTCAGCTGACCCGTTATTATAGTTCGGGACATAGCTTTCATCCAGAGGAGCATCATCGTTAACAGATACTTCTGACTCATCATTTTCATCCGAATCCGCATCGGTTTCTTCAGTCTCATCAGTTGCGGCTTCGTCTTCTGAATCGTCTTCATCTAAAGTTTCTGAATCAGTTTCTTCAGCTTCGTCTTCTTCCGCTTCATCAGTCTCATCGGTTTCGTCTTCATCGTCACTTTCTTCAATTATCATGCCATCCTCTTCATTCTCAGAGTCGGTCATCTCTTCAGAATCGAATGCGCCGTTGTCGTCCGTTGCAGTGTCTCTATTTGAAAAAATAAAGACGGCAATACCAATTAATATAATCAGCAGTAAAGCAATTATAGCATAATAAATATACTCGGGATTTTTATTTTTCGGATCCTTTGGTGGTTCAGTTGTTCCATTGTTTTTTCTGTTCGTGCGTGTCTGTCTCATAAGTACTCTTCCTCCAATGTCTTTCTTTAAAAAATGCAATGCACTAGTATGATATTATCATATTCTTGCATGAATAATAGTATCAAACATACTACAAAGCTGTTTCAATTCGCATAAGGTGTTAAATAATAGTCATAAATACAGCTGATAATTAATAATTATACTGAAAATGAAGATTATCTCTATTCTTTCGATTGCGTGCTGGCATCCTCTATCCGGTAGCCTTTCATTATTGGTGCTGTTTGGTAAACTGGTTAATAAAATCGACTCAGTGTGCCAAAAAGGCCGCCCTTTTGGTCAAGTCGGGGGTTTAAGTCAGTTGAGTATGCCAAAGCAGTGACCTGTTCGGCATACTTAGAAGTGCTTACTTGGTAAATTGGTCAAAGTAGAATCTTCCTAGGTAAAGTCAAGGTGGAATGCATTTCGACTTTGCCGAAATGCACTTGAATTGGGCAGACCCAAAGATTTCCTTCCACCGAGTCTACTGAAGTGTTGACGACTTTGGTCGTTTCACACCAATACGGCAGGCGAGTTCACTTAATTAGCCCCAATTAGGTAAACTTAGTGATTTAAGTCGTATGAGCCTGCCAAATAAGTAATCACAAGCACTCATCCCCCTATTAATGTGAACTGGGAATCCCAGTTCTTCCGCATTGCTCTCAATCACTTTTAATAAAATAAAGAACGTATTCTCACAAGAGAATACGCTCGACTAACCATTACTTTTTATGTGTAATTTTACGCAATGGGATGATAATCAGTGGAGCGATAATACCTGCGGCGATTGCTTCTCCTACCCCATTGGTTCCGACAATTGCAGCTAATGCAGCGGCCAGGTTGCTGATGTCAACGTCAATGGCCTGAGCGTACGGCTCACCATAAAATAAGTAGATAAAAAGTAAAACAAAGATTGTATTGGTAAATGAACCCACCACTGAGGCGCTCGCCAGTGCGACCTTGTCTTTATTAGGAAGCAGTTTATGCGACAGTTTGTAAGACCAGCCAGTAAACAAGCCGATGAGCATTCTAGGGACCAGTGCAATCATGGGATTTGTCCAAAGCATCAGATCTAAAGGACTAGCCGGCATAGTATAGGCACGGAACATACGCGTCAGACCCCAGATGGTCCCGATAATAATCCCATCAGTGGTGCTCATTGTTAAAGTAGCCACAATAACCGTGATATGAATGATTGTCGGGTTAAGCGGTGGAATGGGAATATTCCCCAAAAATGGAACAAAGTTTTGAATCAGTATAATTGCAGTTAAAATCCCCAGTAGAGCTATGCGATGGGGATTGCCATTTTTTCTCTTGCTTTTCATTAGTGTGTCCTCTTTTCTTACCTGTTCTATTTTAAATGCGGTTGGTCATGCTGCGGTTCAATCGTCCGACTAAGACAGTCAGCATGTGGACCTCTTCCTCTGTCCATCCGGATAAGATAGAACTGAATTTTTCTTTTAAATGCTTCTGGAACTCATTGAAAACAGCCATAGCATCGTCTGTCAGTGTGAAATAAGCATAGCGCTTGTCTTTTCCTGACGTTTTCGTAACAAATTCTTTCTTGACCAATGCATTCATCTGGCGGCTCACAGTAGATTTGTCCAATTTACTCAATTCGGTAATCTGTTTCAACGTGTATTCATTATCTTTGATCAGGTGAATCAAGTTGATTGCAGAATGTGATAAACCGTGTTCTTTCAGCATCAGTTCGGTTACCTGTTTGTAAAGGAGATTCAATTCCGTCACTTTTTCCAGCAGAGCGTCTGTTTGTCCTGGTGTTTCCAATGGTATACCCCTCTCGTCATTTAATTCTTTGAATACTATTTGCATATGTCAACTTTAGCATGTAACCCCAAAATGAGCAACAAAATTTGTTGATTTGTTGATAAGGATTGAAAAGTGCTATACTATAGAAGACTTTGCGAGACGAAAGGAGCAAGAATTATGTCATTTGATGGCCTGTTTGTCCATTCCCTGACTCATGAACTGAAAACTAAACTAGAAGGTGGCCGTATTTCTAAAATACAGCAGCCTTATGACAATGAAGTAATTTTGAAAATACGCGCGAATCGTAAAAATGTATCTCTTTTATTGTCAGCGCATCCGCAGTATGCCCGCGTGCAGCTGACCGAAACACCTTTTGAAAACCCGGCTTCTCCTCCCCAGTACTGCATGATCTTAAGAAAGTATCTGGACGGAGCTGTCATCGATTCGATTGAGCAGAAAGACAATGATCGCCAGCTGACCTTTTCTTTCCAGAGCAGAAATGAGCTGGGCGACATGGAATACCTGTCTTTAGTGGTAGAAATAATGGGTCGACACAGTAACATCCTGCTGGTCAATAAAAATGATAACCGACTGATTGATGCTATCAGACACGTACCGTCGAGCCAGAACACTTACCGGACACTGCTTCCCGGAGCTGAATACAAAGCTGCACCGGAACAAGACAAGAAAAACCCGTTCAATTATGACGGTCCCTTTCCGATTAGTGAATTGTCTACAAAAGATAAAATCAAATGGATTCAATCGACACTCCAGGGCTTTGGGAAAGACTCTGCCACTGAATTGGCATATCGTTTTGAGAAACAGGCCAATGACGTGCCCAAAGCGGTCTATCAGCAGTTTATCCATTCTTTTTCACCTGAAAAAATAGAGCCGACGTTAACTAAACTGGACAACAAAGAGTTTTTCACCCCTTTCGTGTTCAAGCACTTGGATGGCTACAAGGAAAATTTTGATTCATTGAGCGAATTGATGGATCGTTATTTCCTGGAAAAGGCTGAGCGTGACCGAGTTTATCAGCAGTCGCATGATTTGACGCAATTAGTTAAAACCTTTTATCAGAAAAACGAGAAAAAACTGGATAAGCTTCAGAAAGAACTGAAAGACACTGAAAAAGCCGAGAAGTTGAAGGTCAAAGGTGAAGTACTGACGGCTTACCTGCATGAAGTGACGAGAGGCATGGATAAAATTGAGCTGCCTAATTTTTATGAAGAAGACTCGCTCATTACTATCACGCTTGATCCGCAGAAGTCGCCGGCAGACAATGCCCAGCGTTATTTCTCCAAGTATCAAAAATTGAAGAATGCCAAGCAGCATCTCGCTAAACAGATTAAAGCAACAAAATATGAGCTGAAGTATTTTGATACATTGCTTACTCAACTTGAGATTGCATCCCTCTCTGATTTGGAAGATATTCGTCAGGAACTGCGTGAAGGCAATTATCTGAAGAAAAAAGCAGTCAAAAAGAAGAAGCAGAAAAAATCTCAGCCGGAAGAGTTCACCTCTTCTGACGGGACATCTATTCTCGTCGGTAAGAATAATACGCAAAATGATGAACTGACCATGAAAAAAGCCCGCAAAAGTTACTGGTGGGCTCATGCGAAAGACATTCCAGGCTCACACGTCATTATCGAAGAAACGGAACCATCAGAACAGACAATTGAAGAAGCTAGTCTGTTGGCTGCTTACTACAGTAAGTACCGCTTGTCTTCTTCCGTTCCAGTAGATGTTGTTCAAGTTCGTCACATCAAGAAACCGAATGGTGCGAAACCGGGTTATGTCATATACGAAGGACAGACAACCTATTACGTTACCCCGAGCGATAAAATTGTCAGAGAATTAAAAAACGGTAAATAATAATCAAAACCACCAGTGTGAACTGGTGGTTTGCTCTGCGGCTGAAAGCCTCTCTTACCGGCCTCGGCCTGAAAGGCCCTCTGAATGGGTTTCCCTTTTGCACCACATTTTCTCACTGATTCTAAAAGAATCGNCTCTTCGAATAAAGTCAGCTGATCGGTCATGTAATCGTCTCTGAGCTGATTTCTAATATACTCTTGAATTTGTTTTTTATTTCGTCCAACGGTATCTACAAAGAAGCCACGACACCAAAATTTTCGATTGCCGTATCGGTATTTCAAATTAGCATGTCGATCAAATATCATTAGACTGCTTTTCCCTTTCAAATAGCCCATAAATTGAGATACACTCAATTTGGGTGGGATACTGACCAACAAATGGATATGATCTTTACACGCATTCGCTTCGTGTATTTCTACTCCTTTCCTCTCACAAAGCTCTCTGATAATTTGGCCAATACTTTGTTTGTATTTTCCGTAAATAATTTGTCTTCTGTACTTTGGCGCGAAAACGATATGATACTTACATCTCCATTGAGAATGTGCTAAACTGTTTTTGTCCTTCATGGGACGCCTCCTTCATTGATGAGAAAGAGTGGTCGGGAAACCAACTTTATCTTATCATGAAGTGAGGCTTTTTTTGACCCCACGCTGAAAGCTTTCCTGAACCCCCGGCATAGCCGGGGGTTTTCCAAGTGCATAAAAAAGCTTCGAACCACCTGATTAAACAGTGGTTCGAAGCTTCTTTTTAATGTGATTATTTTTTAATGCTAAGTGGTTTTTTTGTAAAAACGAAAATGAATGCGCCTGCTGTAGCCATCAAGCCTACTAACATTAATGTGTTTGACTCGATACCAGTTTGAAGAACATCATCTTCTTCCATTGCTACTTCTTGAAGTTCGAAGTTAGATGGAACAAGTACTGCATCAATGACATGAATGACACCGTTAGATGCTTCAATGTCTGTCTGAACAATGTTGGAATCATTTACCATCGGATCGCCACTTAAGTCAAATGTAACTGTTTCACCATTGACTGTTTCGGCTTCCATGCCATCTTCTAAATCGCCTGCTAAGACTTCACCGGCTACTACGTGATATAGTAGTACGTTTGCTAGGTCTGGCTGAGCTAACAACTCTTCAGCAGTAATATCGAGTGCTTCGAGTAAGTCAGCAAATGCATCGTTTGTAGGAGCAAATACGGTAAATGGTCCGTCTCCCTGTAGTGTTTCGACTAATTCAGCTCTTTGCAAAGCTGATACTAGAATACTGAAATCATCATTTCCGACTGCGATATCAACGATTGTGCCCGGATCGTCACCGTGGTTATCTGCGAATGCGGTTGGTGGCAGTGCGACTGTAAGGAAAAGAGCAGTGACAAGCGACAGTAAAGCCTTTAGTGCTTTTGACATGGTGTATCTCTTCTTTTAGTGCAAGATGGTAAAATTGATATCTCAACTTTACTCTTAGAGTTTAAACTTATAAAATAACAAAGTCAATTAAAAATACTTCGAATTCAAATCAATAAACACAAAAACGTTTAGTTTGCTCTACTTACATGAGCTGAACTAAACGTTTTTTTATGATTAAGGATTAATCCGGTTTAATGATTTCGACAGCATCTCTGCCGTCTTTTTCTTTCACGGACACTTTGACCTGTTCAAGTTTTGAGGTGGGTATATTTTTACCGATATAGTCCGCTTTAATAGGAATTTCTCTGTGCCCTCTATCAATAAGTGATGCAACCATAATTTTTTCAGGTCGGCCTAAATCAATCACTGCATCCATTGCAGCTCGGATTGTGCGTCCTGTATAAATGACATCATCGATGAGAATAACGACTTTACCTTTCACCGGAACAGGAAATTCCTGCCCTTTGACTTCCGGATCGTCGACTTCTTCCGGGAAATGACGGTCATCTCTGTACAGCGTAATATCCAGTTCGCCTACAGGAATCTTCTCGCCCTCTATTTCTTCAATTTTATCAGCAATACGACGGGCTATAAAAACGCCTCGTGTCTTGATTCCTGCCAATACCAGCTGCTCGATTCCTTTGTTTCGTTCAATAATTTCATAAGAAATACGAGTCAATGCGCGGTTCATTGATACTTCATCTAAAATAGAAACTGTCGTTGTCATAAGTTATTCCCTCCGTTTACCGTTGTCTAACGTATTCAAGTGTTTCTTCAAATATTTCCGGCAGAGGGGCTTCGAAATGCAACCTCTCACCTGTTGTCGGGTGTTCGAAACTCAAAGCTGCGGCGTGCAAGAACTGACCGTTTCCTTCGAGCGTTTTACGGGGACCATACAAGGGGTCACCTGCCATACGGTGGCCAATGTAGTCCAGATGAACGCGAATCTGGTGCGTGCGGCCGGTTTCCAGCTGAAGTTTTAACAGCGTGTATTCTTTGAAGCGTTCAATGACTTCAAAATGAGTGATGGACGGCTTGCCGTTTTCAACTACTGCAAACTTCTTACGGTTTTTCGGATCGCGACCAATCGGTGCATCGATGGTTCCCTTGTCGTTAGGAATAACCCCGTGGACAAGTGCAATGTATTCGCGACGGGCTGTCTTATCCTGAAGCTGGTTTGCCAGGCTTTCGTGAGCCTTGTCATTTTTTGCAACCATTAACAGTCCTGAGGTATCTTTATCGATACGGTGCACAATACCCGGACGGATTTTACCGTTGATTCCTGACAAATCTTTGACGTGATAAAGCAAGGCATTCACCAGTGTATCACTGTGGTGACCAATGGACGGGTGAACAACCATTCCCTGTGCCTTATTGATAACGACGACATCTTCATCTTCATACACGATGTCTATAGCAATGTCTTCCGGCTGTGCATCGATTTCAACAGGTTCCGGTACTGTAACGGTTATCTTATCATCTGTCTGCACTTTGTAGTTGGCTTTGGCAGATGTTTCATTCACCTGAACCTGCTCTTCTTTTATCCACTGCTGAATCTGTGATCGTGAATAATCTGGAAGTTGATCGTTTAAAAATTTATCCAGCCTGCCTTTTTCGTTTTGAATTGTATACGTGTACGTTTCCGTCATTTCTTTATCCAACTTTCTTCTGTTTGTAGTTCTTAATTTCATCAAGTATCAAATAGACAATCATCAATCCAACTCCTACGGTCAAGGCCATATCGGCAACATTGAAAATAGGGAAATTAATGAATTCCAGTCTTACCATATCCACAACATACTGAAACAATAGACGGTCGATGAAATTACCGATTGCTCCACCTAGAATCAGGCTAAGCGCCACACCAAACAAGCGGTCTTTTCTACCGTAAAGATGCAGGTAATAAATGATTACACCCACGATAATAACCGTAATGATATAAAAGAAGAGCATCTGTCCTTCTAGAATACTCCAAGCAGCACCTGTATTACGGTGATGCGTAAAAGAGATAAATCCCGGTATCCATTCCACAACTTCTCTGTAAGGTATAGACTGTACAGTGATGTATTTAGTCGCCTGATCAAGTGCAATAATAATCAGTGCTGTTAAATAATATAGTAGCATAATATCCTCTTTTCTAAATTAAACTCTCTCATATTGTACAATATTTCGGGCCTAAAACCCACCTTTCTGAAAACTTTCTCTTTTATAACAAATTTAAAGCGTTACAAAAATAACTCATTACGTCTATTATAGTTTAACTCGGGAACTAAATTTGCTATACTCAAAAAGGTACATTTTTTACCCTACTTAAAGGAAATATAGACTATGAGGAGATAAATCAATGACGCATAAGAAACTGATTTTTGCATCAGTCAGCACACTGGCACTTTTTCTGACTGCTTGTGATGACGGCGAAAATTTAGAAAGCATGCAGGAAGCAACTGAAGAAATTGATCGTATAAAATCAGAAACGGTTGATGAACTGAATGAATTGCATGGTATGGAAGCAGAATTACAAACGCATTTCAGCGATACACTGGAAACAGATGATGATTTGACTACTCTATCGGACGGCTCATCCCCTGTTTTCGACAATATTGAAGCTAGAGAAGCTGCCTTATCTTCTATTGAAGAAAAAGAAGCAGAAATGGAAGAACACCAGTCTACTCTAGCCGATTACGAAGGCGAGCGTCTAAATCAGAGTGAAGTGGATCAGGTGATTTCCGATGTGGATGCCTTTACCGATCATTTAGCAGAGTACCGCAGCCAGTATGAAGCCAGCCTGTCTTCTCAGTCTGACTACTTTAATAATATATCAGGCGACGATGCGACCTATGATGAGTTTGTCGAAGGCATCCAATCAGTTAATGATGAACAGGCTGAGCTAAGAGAGCAATTGCTCGAACTGGACGAGTTCATTGCCGAGTTCAGCAGCAATCTGGAGCAGCTGCAAACATCTATTGAGTCTGAACTATCTGAAGACGAATAAGGAGATTAAAATATGAAACGCACATTAGCCAGTTTATTTTTAGTTACTACATTAACGCTAACCGCCTGTGATGATTCTCCTGCAGATAATGGTACAGATGAAGAAATGAGTTATGATACCGAAGGACAGGACAATTCATCTGAAGAAGCAATAGACACGGCAGATGAAACTTCTGATGCGGATTCTGAAGACAGCACCGAAACCGCTGAAGAAGAACCTGAAGAAACAGAATACTTATATGAAATCAATCAAAATGACATAGCCACCGTTCAAGTGATTGACGGTGTAGAAGCCAACGAACAAGTTGCCCTTCTTACTTATGATGACGCACCGGACAAGTATGCACTGGATATTGCAGAAGTATTGCTTGAAAATGATGCACCCGCTATTTTCTTTGTGAACGGTATGTATGCTGAAAATGAAGAAGGTCGGGAAATGCTGAAAGAAATTTACGACATGGGCTTTGCTATCGGAAACCACACCCATACGCATCCAAGTCTTCCTTCTCTGTCTGAAGAACAGCAGACTAAAGAAATCATGAAAACAAGTGATTTAGTTGAAGAAATTACAGGTGAACGTCCACGATTCTTCCGTGCTCCATTCGGACAGAATACCGACCATGCGCGAGAAGTCGTTGCTGAAGACGGTATGATTTTAATGAACTGGACTTACGGCTATGACTGGGAAGCTGACTATATGGAAGCTGATGCTTTGGCAGATATTATGGTTAATACACCCCTCCTAAGACATGGCGCCAACCTGCTTATGCATGACCGTGAGTGGACACTTGAAGCAACACCATCTATTATCGAAGGACTTCGTGAGAAAGATTATGAACTGGTTGATCCAGATGCTATACGATTTGCATCCACTGAAAGTGAGGACACTGAATAATGGAAAAATCTTTGAAAAAGCGCTTGCTGTCATCTACTGCGGTACTGACTGCTCTCGTACTCTTCCCTCTTTCTGTTTCTGCTGATGAGTCAGATGATGTCGAAAACGACCAGCCGGAAACAGTTGAAACGTCTTATTTAACCTATTCTCAGGATCCTCTTTTATCCGTTCCTGATAATTTTCCAAGTCAGTTCAAATACAGAACGCTTGTAGATATTGACTACCCTGAAGACGGGGTAAAAGGCATCTTTGTTACTGCGCATTCTGCAGGGGGTTCTCGTATGGAAACCCTGACTGAACTGCTCAATACCACTGAACTGAATTCTATGGTTATTGATGTGAAAGACGACTACGGTGATATCGTTATGTCAGTTGAATCCGATCACGAACTAGTTAATCAGTTTTCCAACACGATTGTTGAACCAGAGCCATTAATGGAACATCTGGAAGAAAACGATATTTACCCTATTGCCCGAATTGTTGTCTTTAAAGACTCTAAACTGGCAAACGAACGTCCCGATTTATCCTTCACCAATGACGACGGCTCTGTCTGGGCTAACAGACGTGGTGAGAGTTTCGTTAATCCTTACGAGCGCGAAGTCTGGGAGTATAATGTAGAAGTTGCCCGTCAGGCGGCCAAACTTGGATTTAAAGATATCCAGTTTGACTATGTTCGTTTCCCTGAAGGCTTTGAATACAGAGATGAAGAGCTGAACTATTCCCGTGGCGATTATCAGGAAAGTGATTTGGATAATGTCAAACAGCGAGTCGACGCTGTAACAGAATTTGTGGCCTATGCCCGAAGAGAACTTCAGCCTTATGACGTAGACGTGTCGGTTGATATCTTTGGTTATGCGGCAACACGTGAAGAAACACCGGGTATCGGTCAGAACTTCTCACGTATTTCTGAAAATGTGGATGTTATTTCATCTATGATTTACCCAAGTCACTGGGGAGCGGGTTCTTTAGGAATCGAACGCCCTGACTTGGAGCCCTATAATGTGATTGCCAACTACATGGAACTGGAAAATGAAATTCTAGACAATTTGGGCGACGACGCCCCTATTTCCCGTCCTTGGATTCAGGATTTCACAGCTTCTTACCTGGGTGCCGGCTGGTACATGAACTACGGTCCTGACGAAGTCAGCGAACAAGTTCGTGCATTAAATGAATACGGTGTTGACGAGTTCCTGCTATGGAACGCCGGAAACCGTTATTCTGAAGGCGCACAATACAGCTTTGACTAAATAGATATTAAATAGTGAAGAACCACTTGCCGAAAGCTCTGAAAATGAGCTGAGACAAGTGGTTCTTTTAGTATTGTTGATAGAGTTGCCGGGTACAACTGACTCCTATAATCTCTGTCAGTTGTATCAAAAATCACTCACAGGATACAACTGTGTCAAATAATCTCAATGACTTGTATCTTGAAGCCCTTTCTAGATACAACTCCCCTTTTGTTAATGCAGTGAGCTGTATTTAGTCGAGGGGTCTAGATACAACTCATCATTTTTTTCATCCTCGAGTAGTATCTAGAAAGCCGTTCTAACTACTACTCATTAAATACTCAATACCCAGTTGTACCTAAAGTCAGTGAATTAATACAAGTCAGTCAAAATCAACCATTCAGTTGTATTGAAAAAGCGGCCAACGCTTTTTCTTCATCTTTTTTTTGAAGATAGTTAATGGACATCGATGCTTTCACCGGTATCAAGCATGACAAGCTTTGTTTTGATAACTCTCAGACCACGAATTGATTCCAGTGCTCTTTTATATAGAAGCAGCTGGCCTTTGTATTTCTTCAGCATTTCTTCAGCTGCCCGATCACCGTAGTGTTCCACACGGTCCGTTTTGTAGTCAAAAAGGACTATCCCCTCTTCATGTTCGATGTAGCCGTCGATAATACCGTGAATAAGGACGTGATCATCGACCGACTGCATATCTTTAAAAATATCGCGGGCTTCCAGTAATAGTGAAAAAGGCACTTCACGTTTAACTGTTGCGGCATGATCAAGAACATACTGGCCAAAATCAGTCTCAAAGAACTGAACAAGCTTCTCCACCGGAATGCGGTCAGCAATGTCTTTATTAATAACCTCTTCTCCAACCAGCTGATTGATTTTGGCGGTGATCTGCTCCTGAGAAGTTTCTTCCCTTAAATCCAATGCCTGAAGAATCAAGTGAGTGGCTTTCCCAATTTCAGCTGGAGACGGTGTGAGAACTTCCGTCATAAAAGTGGGCTGGGCTAATTCATCTTCAACATAGCGGTGCGCGCGTCTCGGAGACGACACATCGATTTTCACCATTTGACCATCATCGGGTTCTTCAAATAAACGCTTGATTTCGGATACCGACTGATAGCTTGTCGTCTGAGTCGCCATAGCATAATCGTATGAATGAGACATCAGCTTATAAGCCTGTTCCAGCGTGTCTTTGATTGACGGATCTGCTTCTTCTAGACTCTGGCCATTTTTCAGCTCATCAAACCAGCTGATTTCAGTTTCATTCTGCAAAGCGGCCAATCGTTTTTCCAGATCCATTTTTGAATTAAAATAAACAGAAAAGGATACACCATAGTCTGCTACATGACTGTTCGTTGCTTCAACTGACCGGTCTTTTTCCTGAAGCTGATGCCGGATGATTCCCCGGCCAATCCAGTCCATAAAGGAGGCTGCATCTAAGCGTAAGGGAGTTGGCAGGACAAGATCAGGATGCCCACTTACCTTATCCCACTTGTCAATCGCTGTCTTTCTATCTTTGTAAGACCCGACTAGAATCAGTTTCTGTTCAGCACGAGTTAGAGCCACATAAAGCACCCGCATTTGTTCCGACAATACCCGCTTTTTCTTCTCCAGTTTCAGCACAGTTTCCGGCAAAGTCGGTTTCAGAATACGGTTTTCTGTATCCATATACTGTGAGCCGACCCCGAATTCTTCATCCAGAATGGTTTTTCCTCTAATATCCTGCAGATTGAAGCGTTTGGACATGTCCATTACAAAGACAACTGGGAATTCCAGTCCTTTACTGGCATGGATGGTCATCACGCGAACGGCATCTTCCTGATCGGATAAAGCGGACGGTTCCGCCAAATCTTTATCTTTTTTCTGCATCTTCTCAATAAAGCGAATAAACTGAAAAAGGCCTTTAAAGGCAGTCTTTTCATAAGCTGCAGCACGGTCGTACAAGGCGTGCAGATTTGCCTTCCTTTGCCTGCCTGAACTCATGCCACCGACATAATGAAGAAAGCCGGTGTCTTCGTAAATGGTCCAGATTAAATCAACCAGCGGTCGCCGCTTGGATTCCGTTCGCCACTCTTCAAGTTTATCAGTAAAGGTGGTCAGTTTCTGATGGAGCTGACGATTCCGCTCATCCTGCCAGTCTGTTTTAGACACAAAAGCCATCAAGGCATCATAAAAACTACCTTGTTTGTCCTGAATGCGAATGCGTGAGAGTTCGATCTCGTCAAGCCCGACAATCGGTGAACGCAAGACAGCTGCTAATGGAATATCCTGTTTCGGATTATCAATTATTTTCAAGACGGACATCATAATGGATATTTCGGTCGTCTGGAAATAATTTTGAGTATCATTGACAGCTGTCGGAATTTTCATCTGTTTGAAAATATCCTGAATATCAATATTGTTCTTTTTAGTCGGTGTCAGAAGAACAATATCTTTGAAACGCAGTGGACGGTTGGCTTGCAATTTTTTATCATACACCTGATACCCCTCTTTAATCAGATCAAGAATTTTGTCCGCCACCATGTACAATTCGCCCTTGGTTTTCGTGTTCATGTCAAAGGTACCGGAAAATTCTTCGGGTGTATCCTCTTCGTTTTCAATCTCTTCATCTTCGCTTGTTTCGTAGATTAAGATTTCTGTGGAAAAGTCTTTAGACTTAGGAAAAGCAGTGAAGCCATTGACTAGTTTGGCTGACTTATCATAAGTCAGTTCCCCTACCTGCTTGTCCATCAGCTGTTCAAAGATGAAATTGGTGAACTGTAGGACATCTGGTCGCGAACGGAAATTCTCAGCCAGTATAATGCGCTGGCCTGCTCCATGCCCGCTGTACCGCTCATACTTGTCAATGAAAAGGCTTGGGTCGGCGAGGCGGAATGAATAGATAGATTGCTTAACGTCACCCACCATAAACTGATTACCTGTTGCCTCCTCTTCCTTTGTCAGCCAGTTTAGAATGGTTTCCTGAATGAGGTTGATATCCTGATACTCATCGACCATGACTTCCTTGAATTGGCTGCGGTAATGTCTGGATGCTTCAGAAGCAATCACTTCACCATTGTCTTCTTCGGTTAAAATAGCCAATGTCAGGTGTTCCAGATCGTTAAAGTCCAGTACTTTTCGCTCCGCTTTATGCGACTGGTACCGTTCGAAAAACAGGACGGATACGCGAGCCAGCTCATCAATCAACTTTTTCGTTTCAGCCATGGTTTCGACCTGTTCCTCAGGAGACAGCATAAAGTAATTGTCTCGAATTTCCTCGAAATATTTTTTCGCTTTATCCCGGAAACTCTTCATTTCAGCGGCAGCTTCCTTTATTTCAGGTTCTGCACCTCTTTTGGCCCCTTTCCACGTTCCCAGTCGCTGATTGACATCTAAAAAGGCATCAGTCAGCCGGTCTTCTGAAATGGCTTTTTCAAGTGTTTCAAATCGGGCATACTCTTCCCCTAAAAACTCCATGCTTTTTTCCAGTTCCGGCTCCCCTTCACCAATAGACATCGCATCTTCCAGCATATCCTTCGCAGACTCCAGTGTATCCAGCATGGCCGGTTTAGCCAACTGCTGATAGGTTGGGGTAGTGGCTAAATCGTTATTATCAACTGAGTAACGGTTGGATAAGTTAGCCAGCCACTCTTTAGAATTGGTTTTGGAACGCGAGAAATCATATAACTTGAAAATTAGGTCTGTCAGGCCGTCATCATTTCGGTCATTGGAATAAGCTGAAGCCACAGTCTGAAACAGGCTGTCTTCTTCTCCATACAACTCTTCCCTTAAATCTTCCCACACATCCTCTTTCATCAGTGAAATTTCCGTGTCGTCCGTCAGTAGTCGGAAAACCGGGTCAAAATCTATCAAGTAGTAGTAACGCTTAATGACCTTCAAACAGAAGGAATGGAGCGTTGAAATATCCGCATGCCCCAGAAGCGGTAGCTGACGAATCAAATGCTGCTTTTTTAGGGGATCCGTTTCAAGATTAATCTGATCCTGAATAGCCTTTTGAATACGCTCTTTCATTTCCCTAGCGGCGGCATTAGTATAAGTCACTACCAGCAGTTCATTTATATCTGTTAAGTCTTTGATTTTTTCAATTACACGCTGAACCAGGACGGTTGTTTTGCCGGAACCAGCTGAAGCAGATACCAGTATGTTTTGTCCTTCGTCAACCACAGCCTGCCACTGATGGTCTGTAAAATGGGAGTCTAAAGGTTTGGTTTTATTTATAGTCATATTAGTCTTCTGCTCCTTTACTACTTAAATCAGTGTATTTGGCTTTCAGTTTTTCAATCAGATCTTCCTGTGATTTGATGTCTCCCAGATTTCGATAATTGTTCTGATTATCCGGCAGCAATACATCAAACTGTGAAATCGGATGATAGGCTCCTCCGACAGACGGTGTAAATCGTTTCTTGTCGTAAATCGGCGACAAGGTATTTTCACCGGATACAATACGGTTTCCAGCCTCACGGATTTTTTCGCGGTTATGTTTCAATAGTAAATCGAGATCCTCAAGCGTAATGAGCTTGCCTTCAATCTGTTTACGGGTTTTGACGTACTTCAATGGATAGACAAGCGACGGCGATTGATCAGGCAGCAGTAAGTCCATCTGTTCAATCAAGTCGTCTTCTTTTAAAACAAGTCCACTTAATTTAAAGGCGCTGAGCCAGACATCCAGCCATTCTTTTTTCGATAAATCTTTCGCTTTTAAAACTGGGTTTGTGATATGAGCGTAGAAAGCACCTGCCGGCTTAGCTTTTTCTCCTAAAAGTTCTTCGGAGTGCTCAACCGCTGTGTCCAGATAGGTGAGCATCTGCATCATCAATCCGTGGTAGATATCATCAAATTCAAGTTTCTTGCTGCTGGATTTATAGTCAACGACACTCAAGTATAAGCCCTTATCTGTTTTCACCGTATCCAGACGGTCGATTTTTCCTCTGACATGGAGAGTTCCACCAGTGTTCAGTGGCAATGTCAGGCCTGGGACGCCTTGTTTTGAGCCGAGGCGTCCAAAGAGGACTTCTGATTTTTTAGCCTGCATGTTTGTACGTTTGCCTTGAACAGACAAGGCCTTGACCATCTGTTCAATTGTATCACTCAACTGTTTTCTGATGAACCGCATGCGATTAGACATAGACAGCAGTTTGAACTTGTTTTGACCGTATAATGTCTGGAGTACTTCATCTGTGACTTCTTTCAGTTCGTCGCTGGACAATTTGTCGACCGATGAATTTCTGGCGACGATAGTTCTGAAAACAGTATCCAAGGCATCATGGAAAAAGGTACCCGTTTCAGCTGGAGTCAGTTCCTGGATTGCTCGCTCTCTTAGCTTGAGTCCATACTGCAAAAAGTGGCTGTAGGGATCGAGATAAAAACTTTCCAGTTGTGAGACAGATAAATATAGGTCCTTACCGTAAAGTTCTTCGGCCAGCGCTTCAGGTATACGTTTGGGGATGTTACTGTACTCTAAGCTTTTCAGAATCCTCTGCTCTTCTTCTGTGGCTGAGCCTTTTAAATAGTGATAAAGCTTCAGCCAGAACGTGCTGGGCTGCAGTTTATTATCCAGCCTGTCCCTTAATATAGTAACCAGCTGACCAGCTGATTGTCTTCTCGAACCGATGAAATCCAGAATATCATGATTTTCTGCTTTTAACAGAGAAGCGGCATCTGCTTTTTTCTTCAAGAGTGGTATATCAAGATCTTTCACCAGTCTGTCGACATATGGACTGATACGGTTGTCTCCAGAGCCATCATTTGAAACAGGGTAACTCAAAATCAACTTTTCAGAAGCATTCATGAATGCCAAGTATGCTGCAAAAGGTTCTGAAGCCAGTCGGCCGGAAGTTGCAGGTCGCAAATACTTGTCTTCCGGCAACAAATTCTGCAGTAAGTCTCTGTCCTCATCCGTCAAAATCGAATCGTTTTCTGCAGGCATGGGCAGTTGCGTATCGGTCAAACCTAGAATAAAGACCACTTTTTTACAGCTCGGTCGGGTTTTGTCAAAGGTCGTAAATTGAATCTGGTCAATACTCGGTGGCACGATACTATAGGTTGCCTGATCAAAGCCGGTCTCGAGTATGGAAAGAAAGGAGTCACTGTCCCATGCTTCATCACCCAGTACATCGACGAATTCATCAAGGAGCTGCATAAATGTCTGCCAGACCTGTTCGTGTTTGCGTGCTTCTTCCAGCTCGCCGGTTTCTAGAGCCCAGTCCCGCCAGTTCAGCAGCTGTTCATTAACATGCTGTCTGTCTAGAAATTGATACAGTATACGAGCAGCATCTCGGTTGGTCTCGGCATTATTTAACCTTTTAAAGAATGGCAGGATTGCCTGCTGCACTGCGGACTTCGCATCATTTGCCTGTTTCTGAATAAGCTTATCTGCGTCCAGCTGCTCATCCATCTCTTCCAGATGAAAACGGGCATAAATCCATTCATCTTCTTTGACCCAGTCAGAGCCTTCATATCCATAGGCAAGCATGACATTTTCAAGCGTGTCTATGGACGAGCGCCAGTTCAGTGTCAAGTTATGCCAGAAATAGAGTTTGTCTTCCTGACGCTTGGGAATTTGGCTGTCATCCGAAAGCGGAATAAAGAGCTCGGTTCGTAGAAACCGCATGACATCTTCATAGCGGAAATAGCGCTTGTTCATCAGCAGTAGACTTTGAATCATTTCAACTAAAGCATGGTTCGCCATTTTATCAGCCTGATCGATAAAGAGAGGCAAGTCGTTTTCGGCAAATGTGGATTCCATCAAAAGCTTGTAATCATCTATATGGCGGGAGACAACGAGAATGTCTTTATAGCGATAGTTTTGTAATGCAACCATATTGTTTATAGTGGTTGCTGTATGCAACACTTCCGCCTGACGGCTCTCTGCTTCTCTCACTTCGATGCATTCCGACACATTTTTAGGATAGCTGTCTTTTGATTTAGGAGTCAGTTCAAAGGTGTCTGACCAGTAAGGTTCAAAGGCGTTCAGCGCGTTGCACCGCTCATCTGAGGGGTCGTTGTATACGTCATCAAATAAAACCGGTATATTACGGTTCAGTGCTTCCTTGTAAAGACGGTGGTAGGTCAGTGCTGTCTGATAAAAGAAGTCAGTCAGCTCCGGCATCGCATCCGTCTGTTTTTTATCAAGTACTAAAGAGACTTTAACCTCTTGGGAAAATTGAGCCATGTGCAGAATCAGTTCCTGTTCCTGAGCTGAAAACTGATGGAAATGATCGATCACAATCGTAGTCCGAGAGAGGTCTCTCTGGCCAACTTCTTCAATCAGCGCTTCAATGACATCTTCTCTTTCGATATATTTTCCTTCAAGGTCTGTCAGAAAAGCATGGTAAAGCAGACGGATATCGTTTAATTTTAATGACAAGTCTCGTCCTGTATCTTTTAAGTTCAATGCATCAACGGCGGCATCCTCAAGGTCACTTGGCAGAACGCGTCCGGTTCGGAGTTCCATGAACAGCTCGGTCACTTTTTCGACAAAGCCCTGCTGCTGACTTTCTCCTCTAAATAAGGTCAAATTTTCTTCGTTTTCTCTCAGTATGCGTCGCATCAGCATCGATAGTCCTGTTTCTGTCAGCTGAGACCTGCTGAATAAAGCCGTATCCTGAAGAAAGTACCAGGCCAATCGACTGAAACTGAACACCTGCAGCTGCATCATGCCTGCTAGACGGGAACTATCTGACTGGCTTTTAATATGGTTTAAAAGAGACATTTCAGACTCGAATTTCATGTGATCCGGAACGATATAAAAAACCTGATCCTGGTTATCTTGCTTGATTTTTTCAATCATCTGTTCATACAGTCCGGATTTCTTGTCCGTATGTACGCGACCCAGTATAAATTGTAAGCTCATCGTGTGCTCCTTCCTTGAATAGATAAAAAAGAGTAAAAGAAAGGAAAGAAAGTTTGTCTGACCCTCTTCCCTCCATATTAATTATTCTGCAGCTAGTTTTGCTATTTCTATGAGTACATCGGTTGCTTTTTCCATGCTTTCAACAGCAACGAATTCGTAGCGTCCATGGAAGTTTTCTCCTCCGGCAAAGATATTCGGCGTCGGCAGACCCATAAAGGAGATCTTAGAGCCGTCCGTTCCTCCACGGATAGGTTTGATGTCCGGTTCAATAGACAGGCGGCGCATTGCTTTATCAGCCAGTTCAACGGAACGCATATCTTTTTCGATAACTTCCCGCATGTTGTAGTACTGGTCAGTCATCTTGAGTGAGACGCGCTCTTCATCGAATGAGGCATTCAGCTTATCAGCCACTCCCTGTATCTGTTTCTTTTTCGCTTCAAATTCTTCTCTGTCGTGATCGCGAATAATGTAGCTCATATGCGCTTCATCCACTGTTCCTGCTATCGATAGCAGGTGGAAAAAGCCTTCTCGTCCTTCTGTCTTTTCAGGTACTTGTTCCTGCGGCAGCTCATTGTCAAAAGCCGTAGCCAGTTTTAAGGCGTTAATCATTTTATCTTTTGCTGTACCCGGGTGCACATTCTTTCCTTTAATATGGATGTCTGCACCTGCAGCATTGAAGCTTTCATATTCCAGTTCGCCAATTGGTCCACCGTCAATCGTATAAGCAAAATCTGCTTTAAAATGGTCCACATCGAAACGGTCAGCACCCACGCCGATTTCTTCATCCGGTCCGAAGGCAACACGAATAGTTCCATGCTCGACTTCAGGATGAGCCAGCAAGTATTCCATGGCACTGAAAATTTCAACAATGCCTGATTTGTCATCTGACCCCAGCAGCGTTGTGCCGTCTGTCGTGATTAAAGTCTGCCCGACATAGTTGTTCAGATTAGGAAAGTCTGCGGGTGACAAACGTATGTCCTGCTCTTCGTTTAAAACAATCGTCTTGCCATCGTAATTCTCGTGAATTTGCGGAGAGACGTTTTTAGAATTAAAATCAGCTGTGTCCATATGAGCGATGTAGCCAATTACCGGCACATCTTTATCCGTGTTGGCAGGCAAAGTGGCAGTCACAAAGCCGTTAGCTTCATTATATTCAATTTCGCTCATGCCGATGTCTTCCAGATCTTTCATCAGACGCTTGGCAAAGTCTACCTGTTTCTGTGTTGAAGGCACTGTTGTGCTTGCCGCATCAGATTGTGTATCAATTTTAACGTATGTTAGAAAGCGTGTAAGTAAATTCTCGTACATATTATCCCATCCTTTTATTTAAAATATGTGAATACATCTGTTTGTGTCTGTGTTTCAATTATTTCCAGTCCCCAGCCGTTAGCTTCAGCCTGCTTATTTAGTCGGCTCGCCAGTTCCGGTACACAAATGGCTTCCATATAGTGCCCGGCATCAATAAAGTCAAGCCCGTCACGCAGCATGTCCTGAGCCCCGTGATAGCTGATATCTCCAGTGATATACAGGGTGGCACCTTTCTTCAAAGCATCCCGGTAGTATTTTTCGCCTGAACCGCCAAATACTGCGATTTTTTTATGGGTTTTCGTGTCGTCGACTGAGCCATAACGCACGCCGTCAACTGAAAAAGTCTTTTGTACTTTTTCCGCCATCTCAGCTGTAGTCACTTCACTCTCAGCATACCCAACTCGCCCGAAGCCGAAACGATCGGTCTGATGTTCAAGGTTATACAAGTCAAATACCGGCTCTTCATAGGGATGAGCCGCCTTGAGCGCCTCTACTGACCGGTAGACATCCTTGTTTTTCAGAAGCACTTCTATGCGCTGTTCATGAATCACTTCTTCTTTTCCGATTTCTCCCTCTGCTGGGTTGGCACCTTCTTGTGGAGTAAAGCGTCCATAACCTTCGAGTGTGTAGGATACATCCTTGTAATCGCCGATTTCTCCGGCTCCCGCTTCGTGAAGGGCACTTCTGACCTTTTCTGAAGCATAGTCAGGTACATAGACTGCAAGCTTTTTATATCCCTGGCTGGTATTTTCTGAAACTATTTCGCGTTCGTCGGCCTTTAACCCAATACGGTCAGCCAGCCAGTCATTCAAGCCGTCATCAGCTGCGTCAAGGTTGGTGTGCGCTGAATAAACGGCTATATCTGACTTCAGCAGTTCGATGTAATCACGGCGTCTAGAATCCTCACTGTTCAAAGTTTTCAGTGACTTGAAAATGGCCGGATGATGGGTAATCAGCAAATCGACGCGTTTGTCCTTGGCTTCTTTAATGGTCTGCTTGTCAACGTCCAGAGCGACAAGAACTTTTCTGACAAGCTGATTGCCTGAGCCGAACGATAGACCAATTGGATCCCAGTCTTCTGCCAGTTCCGGTGGGGCAAGTTTGTCCATGACCTGCATGATGTCTTTAACTGTTACATCGCTCATTCAATCATCTCCTCTATAAGCTCAATTGCTTCTTTTAATCGGGTGATTTTTTCTTCGTCAGGTTGCTTGGACTGTCTGACCTGATTTAAAATAAAAGTATAAGTTTTTAACTGCTGTTGCCATTTCTTCGTGAAGACATCTGATTTTTCTTTCATCAAAAACGGACCGAAAAACAGCTCTTTCTTGGAATAGGTCACTGGACTGTCAGAAGGCACAGCTTTGATAATTTCATAAATCTTGTCGTTTTCACTGAGTATGTGTTCACCGACTATTTCATACTGATTAGCCATCAGAAACTCTCGTACCGTTTCCTCAAATACATTTGGCTGCAAAATCAATGTTTCCCGACCTGTCAGTCGGTTATTCTTCTGTCCACTTTCCAGAATTTCACGAATCAGTGCACCACCCATACCGGCAATCACCACTGTATCGATAGCATCGGACGTTTTAATGACATCCAGGCCGTCGCCGAGACGGACTTCAACTTTGTCTTTCAGTCCTCTATGGCTTACTTCTTTTAACGCATTTTTAAAAGGCCCTTTGACGACTTCACCCGCTACCGCGAACTCAATAATGCCGCGGTCAGCTAAGTAACACGGCAGATAAGCATGGTCGGAACCGACATCCGCCAGTCGGGAACCTTGTTCTACATAATCAGCGACTGTTGTTAGACGCTGTGATAAATTTTCTGAATTCATAGTCCACCTCACTCATATTTACCTATTCATTTTACCAGTTTTAGCACAGGATTGAAAAGCTTATATGTCTTATAATTCTATCCATCATGACAGGAATGGATTATTGTGTTGAGGTATATTTAAACGGAAGTTAATCGTACTTCACGAGCTTAAAATGTGGCGAAGGATGATTAAACTAGAGTTAATCATTCTTCGCGACAACTTAATCGGATGAGGAATGATTATCGGCATAATCATTCCTGCACAAGCTTTAAATAATAAAAGAGTTAAGGTTAAATTCAGTATTTTTCAATAAAAAACCTGCAGAGGGCTTATCCATCTGCAGGCACGTCACTTTTATTCTGTTTTTACAATTAGTTTTTAAAGTTATCCTTGTCGCGTTCGCGGTCATACTCGCGTCCGTCTGTCAGAGGGTCATCAGGATTGGTTGTGGTGCGGTTAGAGTTCAAGAGGGCATCTGATGAGTTATAGTCCTCCAGGTTCTTTCCTTCCGCATTCTCAACAGCGATAACGTATTTGCCATCAGCCAGATCGTCACGGTAGGGATAAAGGATGTCGTCATCCGGATTGTAGTGATCACCTTTTTTCTCTTCATCGTGATCATAGGAATCTGATGTAAAGGCATCTTTTACCTTATCCCAGAGGTTGCGGTCATCACGGTCATTATCTCCGCCTGCATCACGTGGAGTATCATCGCGTCTGTCGTCTCCAGTGGCCACGTCGACTGCCTCATGGTCTCCTAAAGTCTGCGGATCATTAGCATAGACAATAATGTCCTGTTTCTGATAACCGTCGTTGTGCAGGCGGTCGACTACATTTAATGCCTCATCACGGGTATTGTAACTTCCTAGAACTTTGCGATTACTCTTATTCATTCTATTACCTCCTGTTTTGATGTGTGACACTTATTTATGACGTCTATGTTCATTATAGTAACTACACCAGTTTAACACCACCAAAACGCTTTGGAATAAAGATAAAAATAACATCATTTAAATTTCTTTTGTTAATCAGACGGTTAATATATCTTATTGGTGATGGTGGTTAAAGAAAATTAGGATAAAAGAAAACACCGGACTAGCCACGCTTTAATAGCATGCAGTCCGGTGTCAATTAATTCAGAATTATTCTGCTGAATCTTCTTCGTCTTCACCAATAACTTCTGGTTCAGGCATTTCGTCAGTTTCTTCAGCTGGCTCTTCTTCGATTTGAGGAGCAGATACAGATACAACTGTAGACTCTTCATCAGTCAGAAGTTCAACGCCTTCGCCAAGCTCAATGTCAGATACGTGCACAGTGTCGCCAATTTCAAGACCTGAAACGTCGATTGTGTATTCTGAAGGAGCATCAGCAGGTGCGATGTTTACTTCGATTTCGTTGATTGACTGAGATACGATACCTTCGTCAATTTCTTCTTCACCAGATACGAATACTGGAATAGACATGTGTACTTTTTGTCCTTTAGTAAAGGCAAGTAAGTCTACGTGGTATACGATTGGCTTGATTGCAGCGTTAGCCTGGTCTTTAACGAAGACCTGGTAAGTTTCGCCGTCAACATCAATGTCGAATACTCCGTTAGAACCGACTTCTTTGATTACGTTTTCGAATTCTTTTCTGTTGATTAATACAGAAATAGTTTCAACTTCTTTTCCGTAAATAGCTGCAGGGATTTTACCCTCTACACGTGCTTTTTTTGAAGCGGATGTTCCTGTTTCTGTTCGTTTCGTTGCTGATAATTTCATCTGATTATTCACCTTCCACAATTTTATTTTAAGTAACTAGCATACGTCATTACTGAACAAGCCAGAAATTAGTATACCAAAAATGTGACGACAATGCAAAGAAAAGCGACAAGAACTTTTACTTTACAGTTCTTTTTCGGCTTTTCCCTGCTGACTGCCGTCGATTTAACTGGTTACGACTTCGACTGGTTTATTCAAGAAAGTCTTTTAACTGCTTGGAACGGCTCGGGTGACGCAATTTACGGAGAGCCTTCGCTTCAATTTGGCGAATACGCTCACGGGTAACGCCGAACACTTTTCCGACATCTTCAAGTGTACGCTGACGACCGTCATCCAGTCCAAAGCGCAGACGCAGAACATTTTCTTCACGGTCTGTTAAAGTATCCAGCACATCTTCCAGCTCACTCTTCAAGAGTTCATAAGCGGCATTGTCGGAAGGACTCGTTGCGTCATTGTCTTCAATGAAGTCACCTAGATGAGAGTCATCTTCTTCACCGATAGGCGTTTCAAGGGAAACAGGTTCCTGAGATATTTTTAGAATATCACGGACTTTTTCAGTCGGCAGATCCATTTCCGCACCAATTTCTTCCGGTGTCGGTTCACGGCCTAAGTCCTGCAGGAGCTGTCTTTGAATACGGACAAGCTTGTTGATGGTTTCAACCATGTGTACCGGAATACGAATCGTACGCGCCTGGTCGGCAATCGCACGGGTAATGGCCTGTCTAATCCACCAGGTTGCATAGGTAGAGAATTTGAATCCTTTTTCATAATCAAATTTTTCTACAGCTTTCATCAAGCCCATGTTTCCTTCCTGAATCAAGTCAAGGAAGCTCATGCCTCGCCCGACGTAACGCTTGGCAATGGAAACAACCAGTCGCAGGTTGGCTTCTGCCAGTTCCTGTTTAGCTAGAACATCGCCTTCTTCGATTCGTTTAGCCAGTGCGATTTCTTCATCTGCTTTAAGCAGGTCTACACGACCGATTTCTTTCAGGTACATACGCACAGGGTCATTGATTTTAACTCCAGGAGGGGCAATCATTTCTTCTTTCTTAGCTTCTTCAGCTGCGTCTTCTTCCTTGCTCAGCTGTTTTGCCAATGGATTACCATCATCATCAACAACACCGATACCTTCATCTTCAAACTTCTGAATCAGATCTTCCATCTGTTCTTTTTCCAGCTCGAAAGGTTCAGCTAACTTGTCTGTCAGTTCAATATAAGAAACGGTCTGCTTCTTTTCTTTTTTTAAACTTTTAATGTAGCGAACCACTGCCAGTTCATATTTTTCATCCGGCTTCTGGGTACTCTTTTTTGTATTCTTTGCCATATAATGACATGCCTCCTGATTAATCTTTATTTGCTTTGCATTTGTTTAATTAAATTAATGATTTCAAAACTCAATGATTGCTGTTTAGCTTTGTCACCGCTGCGTTCCGCCTCTTTCAGTGCGGCTTTTTTCTCGTTCAAGCGGTTTTCAATAGGCTGTCGGTCTACAATCACTGACAAGTAATCCTCTATTTCGCCATTGGCTACCTCGTCTCCTAAATTGATCCAGGCTATTTCAGACGCCTTGCTTTTCAGACGGTCATCTGGAAGAAAGTCGATAAAGGCCTGAACGGATGGGTAATCGTGCGAGTGATAGTATTCATCATAGAGTATATATAAGAGCTGCCTGTCCTGATCCGAAAATACGAGATCTTTATCGAGCGATTGAATGGTCGACCAGACATCCTCGTGCGTGAACAGCCGGTGAAGCAGGGCTTTTTCAGCTCGTGACAGCGCCGTTTCTTTCGGCCGATTCTGCTGCACGACAATCGTCTGAGCAGGTTCTTCCGGTACATGCTGTGCTTCTTTGCGCTTCTCCTGTCGTCTCTCGTTTTGCTTTTGAACAATGAAGGTATGCAGCTGTTCTTTTAACGCATCTGTAGACAAATCGAATTCATCACTCAGCTGATTGATATACAGCTCTCTTTCCACTGCCGAAGAGACGCGTGCAAGTTCCTGAAGAACGAGTTCAATGTACTTCAGTCGCTCGCTTTCGTTTTTCAGATTAAAGTCTTTCCGATGATACTTGATTAGAAAACTGGTTAACGTATCTCTCCCATGAGTGAGGAAGTCTTTAAAGGCCTCTTTCCCTCTGGACTGAATAAAGTCATCCGGATCGAGATTTTCAGGAAAAGTTGCGATATCTACCGTGAAGTGCGTCTCTTTCAAAATAAAGTCCGCCGCACGTTTAGTCGCTTCCAGACCGGCATTATCCCCGTCATAGGCAATAACTACATGGTCTGTTACTTTATCAAGTACATGAATCTGCTCTTCGGTCAGGCTGGTTCCCATCGTGGCGATTCCATTCTTGACGCCTGCTTCCCAAGCGGATATGACATCCATAAAGCCTTCAAACAAAATCACTTCGCCTTCTCTTCTCACAAAGGCACGCGCCTTGTCGTAGTTGAAGACGATTTTACGCTTATTGAACAAAACAGTTTCCGGACTGTTCATGTATTTGGCGGTCCGGTGATGATTTGCTTCTTGGTCCTGTTGAAACGCACGGCCTGAAAAAGCAACCGTCTGTCCTTTGGCATTTGTAATAGGGAACAAAACACGGTTACTGAAGCGATCGACAAAGGTGTTGTCATCCCTGTCCGAAAACAGACCGGACTGCTTGAGAACGTCCGGGTCATCCAGTTTTTCATTTTCGAGATAAAGCTTCAGCGCCTGCCTCTGCGGTGGAGAAAAACCGATTTTAAAGGTCTCAATACTTTCTTTGGACATGCCTCTATCAATCAGGTACTGATAAGCGGCTTCTCCGGCTTTCGTATTAACCAGAATGTGATGATAAAAATGCTGCGCTTTATCATACACATTTAATAGTTTGCCCTGCAGTGTATCCGCAGCTGGTTTCGACTGTCTCGCTGCTTCAAAGACACTCTCATCTACAGATATATCAGCAAGCTCAGCTGTTTTCCCGACCGATTCAGCAAAGGTCAGCCCTTCCATCTCCTGGAGAAAACTGAAGACATTTCCGCCTCGACCGCAGCTGAAGCAGTGGTAAATCTGCTTTTTCTCGCTGACTGAGAAAGAAGGTGTCTTGTCATCATGGAACGGACAGGAAGCAAAATAGTTTTGTCCTGATTTTCTTAACTGAAGGTACTGGGAGATTATCTGAACAATATCTGTCTGTTCCCGAATGGTGTTGATTGTTTCTTCAGGTATTCTGCTCACTCGTCATCCCCCTTCACTCATGTGAACTTGTACAAAGGATAGACACACTATCCCTATAATAATTAAAGTTAAGTATACCAAAATCATCTGAAATTGTAAATGAAAGCACGCCACAATAGTCAGTTCTCTTATCTTAACAAATTGGTACGTTCTGCTCAATACAGACAAATTTATATGTTGACTAGTTAGTATACGTTTGATTTATTCAATTAGTTATTTAAATAAGTCCACTCGCAACAGTTGTCCCTTTTCCTCCCAAAAATTCTAAGGTTATTTGTCAAACTTGTGCCGATTAGGGCATAATCGACACAAGTTTGCTTACATTCTAAAGAAACTTCTACCGATTAGCTGTTTTCGGCATAAGTCATTCTTTTTTTCTTCTAAAGTAATTCCGATTAGCGGCTATTCGAGACAAGTTTCTAACGAATCCTCTCTTTCTTGTCTCGAAAAATAATACACTATTCATCATATCATTGAAAATCATTATCAAAAAAACCACAGCTGAAGGCGACCTGTGCAGGTAGCTCAATCGACTGTGGTTTTTTTATACTAATATTTTAATAGAAAAGGTTTTGTAATCACTACTATTACAGCGTTATACCGTAACTTTCCTGGCAATCTGATTCATCCGCTTGCCTAAACTGTTCCAGATAAGCTGAGCGATGAAAAAATCGACCAGACTGTGAATGACTGTCCCTACTCCTACGAGCAAGAAGACTGCGTAGAAGAAGCCGTCCTGGTATTCCCCACCTGGTGCAAGACCGAAGAAAAACAGCGACACAACAGCGACTTCAGCCAAGGAGTGAATAATTGCAATCCATAAAGAGAAGACTTGACTGTGAACGGATGACGATAACACTTTTTCACGTCTGTTCTTCAGATATAGAGCTCCGATTAAGGCAAAGACCACGTGACTCATCGCGCGCATGGTAATGACAATCGGAAAGCCGGCCAGTAGAAAGCCTACAGCTGATCCGAGTGAAACAAAAACGGCTATGCTGGGGGCCAGGAACATGGCGAAAAAGATTGGGACGTGACTTGCCAGTGTAAATGACGCCGGTTCAATAAGAACGCGGATGGGCATCACCATCGGAATAGCAATGGCAATCGCAGTTAACAAGGCTGTTAACGTCAGCCTGAACGTATTTGTCTTAGATATGGTAAACATCTCCTTTTAGTATGTATACAGGTGTCTTGACACCCTATAAGTATACCTTTAAATCAGGAGTTGTCAATATTTAATTGTAAATAAAACCTTTTTCCTTGAGCGCCTCAACGATTGTATCTATTCTTTCTTCTGACGGAGCTTTAATCGTGTGAGTATGCAGGCCATTAGTCAGTGTTGAGAGCAATGCTGAGGGGTTCTTTTCAATCTCGGCAATGAATTCGTCAGCTTCCAGTCGGCTGGAAATCATCAGGTTCCCTTGTATTACGCCATATACTGGATGCTCGACCGTTACATCGACTACCTCTCCGCCCAAGTCCACCACGGTATACAGTTCCGTTTGCGTGTCTTCTGGGCCATGCTGGCAGACCACTGATCGGCTGACGCCTTTATGAGTCGTCCCCTGTTTCACATACCCCTTTGGTGTCGATATGATTTCTTCGCCGGCAGCTCGGAGAAGTGCAATATCCCCGACAATAACTTGACGGCTGACATTGAATGTCGAAGCAAGTGAACGGGCAACAATCGCTTCATCCGAGTCACTGAGCATATCCTTTATGGCCTGGCGTCTTTCTTCTGCTTCCATGAATATTCCTCCAGTTCAAACGTAGTAATCAGGAAAATTGTGCGTCATACAATGCTTTATACGCCCCTTTTTTATCAATCAATTCATCGTGACTGCCTTCTTCTTCGATGCCATTTTCAGAAACCACGACAATTCTGTCAGCATTTTTAATCGTAGCCAGTCTGTGAGCGATGATTAAAGTAGTGCGGCCTTTTGACAAGGAATCAAGAGCTTCCTGGATGGCCTGCTCGGTTTCGGTATCGAGAGCAGATGTTGCCTCATCCAAAATGAGAATCGGCGGATTTTTAAGAAACATACGGGCAATAGATAAGCGCTGCTTTTGACCACCCGAGAGTTTCACGCCTCTTTCACCGATGACCGTGTTTAATCCTCTCGGCAGTCGCTTGACAACGTCTTCCAGATTGGCCATTTTTACTGCATTCAGCACGTCTTCATCTGTTGCATCCAGTTTACCATATAAAATATTTTCTTTAATAGTACCGGGGAATAAAAAGACATCCTGCTGGACTACCCCAATCTGTTCTCTGAGTGACTGAAGGGTAATCTCTCTGATATTTTTCCCGTCTACTGTAATACTGCCTGAATCAATTTCATAAAAACGCGGCAGCAAGTTACAGATTGTTGTCTTACCGGCTCCACTTGGCCCAACAAAAGCAATCGTTTCTCCTGCTTTGATAGAAAGAGAAATGTCTTCGAGAATTGTCTGATTTTCTTCGTAACTGAAGGACACCCCATCATACTCGATATCTCCCTTTAAGGATTCAACGTCTTCAGCATCCGGCGCATCCTTTATTTCAGGCTGAATACCCATCTCTTCGAGCAGACGCTTAAAGCCGGCGATTCCTTTCGGATAACTTTCAATCATGGTGTTCACTTTTTCAATCGGTCTGACAAAGACGTTGGCGAATAGAATAAAGGCCACTAAATCTCCGTAACTGATTTCTCCCTGAATGGTATAGTAAGCCCCGAAGAACAAGGCAAACAGACTGATTAGGCGCATGAGAAAGTAATTATAGGAATGACTGACTGCCATCATTTTATAAAAAAGGTATTTCGACTTTCGGTAAGCCGTATTGAGCTCGGCAAAGCGTTCATTTTCAAATTCCTGATTGGAAAAGGCCTGAACGACGCGAATGCCCCCAACAGAGGCTTCGATTCCGGCACTGAAGCCTGCCAAGTCATCATAAATACGTGTATTGACCTGTGTCATTTTCTTGTTGAAAAAGGCAACGGCCAGGGCGATAAAGGGTACAAGAACAAAAGTCATAATTGCCAGTGGAACATGGACACTCATCATTAATAGAAAGGCCCCTGTTAAAGTGAAAAGTGTGATGAAAACATCTTCGGGACCGTGGTGAGCAACTTCGGCAATTTCAAACAAATCGGAAGTGAGTCGGGTAATAAGCTTCCCTGTCTCCCGATTATCAAAATAGGAAAAAGACTGCTTTTGAAGGTGATCATATAAATCCCGGCGCATATCCGTTTCGATATTGGTACCGAGTTTATGCCCGTAATACGTGACGATAAAATGCAGAACAGTATTGATGGCATATATACCCAGCAGTCCGATGGAAACTAGAATAATCAGTGACCAGTCTCCTGTCGGCAAAATAGTATCGACAACCCGCTGAACCATGATAGGAAAAGCGAGTTCAAGCATGGCCACGACAATAGCGGCCGAAAAATCCAGTGTAAACAAAGCTTTGTACGGTTTATAGTAAGAAAAAAAGCGTTTCAGCATAACTCGTCTCCCCTTTTTGACATCCTGTATAGAAAAAAGGCAGCATGAAAACTGCCTTTTTTACTAACTTTATTTAATCTTATTTATTTAATAACCAGCTCGTTGAACTGAGCAAAATCAGCAGTAACGGAATCGATTCGCTTGAGCAAGGCCAGACGGTTTTGACGAGTGGTCTCATCATCGGTCATCACCATATTCGAATCAAAGAAGTCATCGATTAGTGGGTGCATATCTGCCAGTACAGACCATTTCTCTTTGACGGTCAGTCCATCTTCAAGCAAAGCTTCCATTTTCAGGACCGCTTCGTAAAGCGTTTTTTCTGATTCAGTTTCAAATAAGTGAGAGGCCACGTCTGTTTCGCTGTCAGCTTTTTCTGCAAGGTTTGAAACTCGCGTCAGTGATTCCACTACCCCTTTAAAGCGGGAAGCAGATTTCTCTTCAGCGAGAACGTTGGCCGTTTCAATAATGGTGTTCAAATCGTCTTGAGAAGAAGTCAAAACGGCTTTACGAACGTCATGGTCTTTATCCAGGCCGGCTTCCAGTGACAAGTACTGATCGACACGGTCTTTGATGAACTGAGTCACTGCCGCTTTCTTCTGAGCAATCGCCGCCTTCTGTTCAATAGACTCGGTCTCTTCGTTAATAGCATCAATCAGCCGACCGATAGACATCTTCACGTTAAAGGCTTCAATTATTCGCACAATGCCCATAGCTTGACGACGGAGTGCAAAGGGATCATTTGAACCGGATGGAATCATGTCGACAGCAAAGAAAGACAGCAGCGAATCGAGTTTGTCAGACAAGGACAAGACTGCGCCCAGTGTGGTTTGAGGAAGCGCCCCTTCCATGCTTTTCGGCAGATACTGTTCAGCCAGTGCGTCCGCTACTTGGTCCGTCTCGTTTCTTTCACGAGCAAATATCCCCGCAATGTCGCCCTGCAGAGAGGTGAACTCATTTACTGTCTGAGTCACCAGGTCAAATTTAGCAATCATGCCTGCACGTTCAATAGCATCGGCAGTCAATTCTGCCTGCTTGAAATAAGGCGCGACAATATGGGCTATCTTAGTTAGACGAACCTGCTTGTCGTAAAGTGAGCCAATTTTTTCATGGAAAGAAACATACTTTAGCTTCTCAACAAAAGCGTCAATCGATACAGCCTGATCTTCTTCGTAGAAAAATGCGGCATCTGCTAAACGTGCACTCAGGACCTTTTCATTTCCTTTACGCACCTGCTCGATAGCCTGGTCATTTCCGTTTCTGACTGCAATAAAGTAAGGCAGAAAGTCAGCTGACTCGTTATTCTGTCTGACTGGGAAGTAACGCTGGTGGTCAGCCATAGCTGTTTCCAGCACACTCTCCGGTACAGCTAAGAAAGTTTCGTCAAAAGAGCCGTAAAAGGCTGTCGGGTATTCTACTAGGTCAGTGACTTCTTCCAGTAAGGACTGATTATCCAGAGGGTTTTTCCAGCTGTTGGCTTCGCATAAGTCTGTAATCTGCTCTTTTATCAGATCCATACGCTTCGCTCGATCGGCAATGACCCATTCGTTTTCAAGTGCCTTCTGATAGTCATCCGCATGTGACAGTGTGATTGTTTCTCCTAAGAATCGGTGCCCTCTTGTTTCGTTCGAGGCCGTTACATTAAATAAGGATAACTCCACCACAGTATCATCAAGAAGAGCGACCAGCCAGTGGACCGGGCGAATATAACGGTAAGGGTGATTGCCCCATTTCATCGAAACGGCAAAAGGCAGCGACGTCAGTTTAGGCGACAGGTCTTTCACGATGTCGCTTGCTGATTTACCCGGAATATGCTTGTTGACGAAAAGGTAATCTTCCCCTTTAACTTCCTTAAAGACGCTGTCCTCAAGAGACGCTTTCTGTCCTTTAGTAAAACCGATGGCCGCTTTAGTCCAGTTGCCTTCTTCGTCCATGGCAATACGTTTGGCAGGGCCTTTAACGGATTCAGTGCGGTCAGCCTGTCCTTCAGCTAGTCCTTTAACCAGTACTGCCAGACGTCTAGGCGTACTGAATGCCTGTATTGAGTCAAAGGACAGAGTATTTTCGGTAAAATGGTCTGCGACGCGTTTTTCACATTCGTCCATCACACGTTTAAGGCCTTTAGCCGGCATGTCTTCTAGTCCAATTTCAAGTAAAAATGAATGGGTCATTTATTTCTCCTCCTTTTTGCCGTATTTTTCAATCCATTTGCCTGCTTCATTTGCGTCAAGTAGGGGGAAGGATAGTTTCGCTCGTTCAGATAAAAACGACTTGGCAATGAGACGCGCCATATGACGGATACGCTTCAGGTAATCCGGACGGTCGGTTGCCGACACGGCTCCGCGGGCATCCAGTAGGTTAAAGGCATGACTGCATTTTAATACATAGTCGTATGCCGGATGAGCAAGGTTGTTCTCAATTTGAGCGAGTGCTTCTTTTTCGAAGGCTGAAAACTGCGCGAATAAAAAGGCAGTATCACTGTGGTCAAAAGAATAGGCAGAATGCTCATATTCCGGCTGCTTGAAGATTTCACCGTATTTAACACCCGGTGCCCATTCAATTTCATAGACATCATCAACGTCCTGGATATAAGAAGCGAGTCGTTCCAGACCGTATGTGAGTTCACTGGTGACGGAGTCCACTTCCAATCCGCCTACTTGCTGGAAGTAAGTGAACTGAGTGACTTCCATTCCGTCAAGCCAGACTTCCCATCCTAAGCCGGCACAGCCAAGTGACGGATTTTCCCAGTTGTCTTCCACAAAACGGATATCATGTTTGAGTGGATCAATACCTAAAGCTTCCAGACTTTTCAGGTACAGTTCCTGAATGTTTTCCGGAGAAGGTTTCATCACCACCTGAAACTGGTGATGCTGGTATAGGCGGTTCGGGTTCTTACCATAACGGCCGTCTGCCGGACGACGGGAAGGCTCGACGTAAGCGGCATTCCACGGCTCCGGTCCAATCGCTCTTAAGAACGTATAGGGACTCATTGTACCAGCCCCTTTTTCAGTATCATAAGCCTGCATCAGCATGCACCCTTGTTCAGACCAGTACTGCTGAAGCGTTAAAATGATATCCTGAAATGTTTTAGCTTTTTCCATTCTGTTGCACTCCTTTATATTTGGTTCATTAGCAAAGAAAACTCGTCTCTATACTGACAGATTACCTCCATCAGTATAGGGACGAGTCTTCTCGCGGTTCCACCCTATTTCTGGCTTGTTGAATGCCAGCACTTTACAAAAAACACTCCAGATGCCTTTCAAAACAAGGTTTTCCATGGCTCTCACCTGCCCATGGTCGCTGAGTAAAACACTTATTTTTACTTCTTCTTTCATCGTGTCACTTTTCATTTTCTATCATACAATATTCACTTTAATTGTCAATCACTTTATCACTGCAGGGCTTCTGCCTGTTCAGCCAGTTTCACCTTAATATTCTGCTCAGCCAGCTTGTTCAGTACCGCTTCCTTGTTCTTCTTGTCAAAGGTCAGTTCTTTCTCATAACCACTGGCTTGACGCGTGTGAAAACGAAGTGTCAGCGAATCGGCATCTTCATCCATCACCCACTCTTTAGTGTGCTCAAATCGGTATTCTCTACTGATCATTGCCCGAAGCGCTGTGCCAATTTCATAAGGAATCACGCCTTTACTAGTAAAGCCTTTATTGAACTGAGAGAGATGAATAAACAAGGCTGCAGACAGTACGACAAGCCAGTCCAGTACTTGCAGATTTAAAAAGAAAAGCAACAGCAATAAGGCGACTAAAGCCACCGCCTGCGCCCTTTTATACTTGAAAAAAGCGGCTTTTCTCAGCGGTATCTGAATGCGCCGGTACTGGTAGAACTGATAGATAATACCTGCCCACATTAAGCTGATGATAATTAAGCGCCCAATGGTGTCAGTCATTTAATCATCCTCACGTTTCAGCATATTTTCCCATTCGTGCATCTTGTTGATGAATCGCTTGCTTTTCAGATTGAGTCCGACCATCTCATCATACAGCTGGTCAATAACCCGTCTGATGTCTTCTTTCGTCTCTTTTTTCAGCGCTATCGTATTGATCTTGTCAAAAGAAACCACTGAAAATAAGCGGATAAAATGAATCGCTCGAGGCGACGCATGATAACGCCGTTCATCCTCATGATAATGACGAGGGCACAGAAGACCATGAAATTTGCTCGAATAGTCAAATGGCCCCTCAGTCAGTCCACAGCGGACGCACCCTCTCAGTTCAGGCATGACACCAAAATAAGCCAAAAAGCGAATCTCAAAAATGGCCATAATGATTTCTGGATCTCGGTCTGTCTCGATGGCTTCCAGGCCATTAACCAGTTGGTGAAACACGTTTTGATCCACTTTGCGGTCATCAATCGCCGCATCAGCCAATTGACAAATATAGGTAGCGTAAGCATTCTTAAAAATATCAGTCTGAATACTGGCATAGGGCTGAACATTTTTTGCGTCCCTCATAAAACATAAGCCTTCCGACCGGACGTCTGCAATATAGGTCGCCCGTGCAAAAGGCTGAATCGCTGTCTTTAATTTAAAATTCGGGTTTTTAGTCCCTCTTACAAAAAACATCAGCTTCCCGTACTGCTCTGTAAACAGTTTGACGAGATAATCCCGCTCGCGGTGTTTACGGACAGACAGCACCAGCCCTTCAACTTCTTCTAACTGAGACACGCAGTCACCTTCTCTAACTGTTTAATATTCGTCTCTGTTATAGCCGTAATCGCGGAGGTGAGACTGTTTGTCGCGCCAATCGCTTTGTACCTTGACCCATAAGTCCAAGTAAATTTTATCACCTAAGAGCCGTTCAATATCACGACGGGCATTCATACCGATATCTTTCAGCATTTTACCCTGCTTGCCGATAATAATACCTTTTTGCGATTTACGCTCGACAATAATCGTCGCATTTACGACGACTTTTTCATTTTCCTCACGTTTCATGCTTTCGACTACGACAGCTACTGAATGAGGCACTTCTTCTCTAGTCCGCTCTAGTACTTTTTCACGGATGAGTTCCGATACGATAAAGTATTCCGGGTGGTCACTGACCTGATCTTCCGGATAAAATTGAGGCCCCTCTTTCAAATAAGAGCTGATGACTTCATGCAGACGTTCCACGTTGTTTCCTTCAGTAGCTGAAATCGGAATAATTTCAGCAAACTCCATCTGCTGGCGGTAATCTTCAATAATCGGCAGCAACTCGTCCGGGTGCACCTGATCAATTTTATTCAGAACCAAAAAGACCGGACTTTCAACGTACTGCAGTTTATCGATAATAAAATCATCACCAGGCCCGCGTTTTTCCGTCACGTTAACTAAGAACAAGACAACGTCCACTTCATTAAAGGTGCTTAAAGCTGTTTTAACCATAAAGTCACCCAGGCGATGTTTCGGTTTATGGATACCTGGCGTATCGATAAAGACAATTTGTTCATCTTTTGTCGTCAGCACACCTTGAATTTTATTACGCGTAGTCTGAGCTTTATCACTCATGATGGCGATTTTCTGACCGATAAAACGATTCAGAAGGGTCGATTTCCCTACGTTCGGTCGTCCAACGAGTGAGACGAATCCTGATTTAAACTGTGTTTCTTTGTTTGTATTCACACCATATCCTCCGATTGAAAAGCGCCGGGCAGCAGTTCTGACACTGTTGTTTCCTTGACTTTTCCTAAGTTATTTGTCAGCAGTACCGGCATGTCCGGTTCGCAGAATTCTACCATCACCTGTCTGCAGGCTCCGCAGGGTGAAATGGGCTCGTCAGTATTGCCTGTAATGACTAAGTAATCAAACTCTTTGTTACCTTCTGAAACGGCTTTAAAGAAAGCTGTTCGTTCTGCACAGTTTGACAGACCGTAGGATGCATTTTCGATATTGCAGCCAGAATAAACCTGTCCACCTTTTGTCAGCAAGGCAGCACCGACAGGGAATTTAGAATACGGAACGTAAGCCATGTTCAGCATGTCATTCGCTTTTGAGACTAATTCATTTTTTGTCTGTTCGTTCATTTATAATCGCCTCTTTTATGTTAGTAGTTGAATAATCTTAGGAAGGAGTATGATGGCTCCTACAATAATAGAAAAAGTAGCAGTAACCAGTACAACTGCTGCCGCCATGTCTTTTACTTTTTTTGCAATAGGATGGTACTCTTTCGTTACCAAATCCACTACATTTTCCACTACAGTATTAATCAGTTCCATTACAAACACCAGATAGGATACTAAAATGATCCAGAGCCATTCGGCACGCGTCATCGGTAGCAGCATGGCCAGGATGATTACGGTAGTGCCTGTCAGCACATGCACACGCATGTTTCGTTCTTCCTGAAAGGCTGTCTGAATACCTTTAAATGCGAATTTAAAGGAATCGCGGTATTTTCTATTTTTCTGTGGAATGTCTTCGCTATCTTTTAAGGCCATATTCTTTTAAAATCTCCTCTTGTAATGAAAACATCTTCTTTTCATCCTCGTCAGTCATATGGTCGTAACCATTCAAATGAAGAAAGCCGTGAACCATTAAAAAGCCTAGCTCCCGCTCTACAGAGTGTCCAAATTCTTCGGCTTGTTCAACAGCCTTGTCATAGGATATGAAAATATCACCCAAGTCTCTTGGTATGGTAATTCCATCAAGATCAAACTCTTTAAAGAGTTCCTGCTCATCGTCTTCAATTGCAAAACTGATGACATCAGTGACTTTATCCTTATCACGGTAGTCCCTGTTTATTTCTTTAATTTTCTCATTTGTGACAACCGTAATGGATACCTCCGCATTATCCTGCACAGTTAACTTTCTGGCAGCGACATTTAAAAGGTCTTCCATCCATTCAACCATATCTTCTGTTATTTTGCCTGTTTCATCATAAATGATTGTTTCCATACTCATCACTATCCGTTTCATTATCATATGCGCGAATAACCTTCGCTACTAGTGGGTGTCTAATAACATCTTCTGCTTCAAATTTAATATGAGCGATACCTTTAACCTCTGTCAGAACTCTTTCTGCATGAATCAAACCGCTGGTCGTTCGTTTGGGTAAATCGACCTGGGTAATATCTCCATTGATGACCATTTTTGAACCGAATCCCAAGCGGGTTAAGAACATTTTCATCTGCTGAACGGTTGTATTCTGTGCCTCATCAAGAATAATGAAGGCATCATCGAGTGTACGCCCTCTCATGTAAGCTAGAGGCGCTATTTCAATGGTTTCTCGCTCTATTAATCGGTTTGTATGCTCTGTTCCGAAAATGGCATAAAGGGCATCATATAGCGGTCTAAGGTAAGGATCTACCTTTTCCTTTAAATCGCCGGGTAAGAATCCCAGGTTTTCGCCGGCTTCAACTGCAGGACGCGTCAGGATAATCCGTTTGACGTCACCTTTTCGCATAGCTGCAACTGCCATGGCCACCGCTACAAATGTTTTTCCGGTTCCAGCTGGACCGATACCAAATACAATGTCGTTTTTCTTAATAGCCTCGACGTAGTTTCTCTGGCCGACATTTTTAACTCGGATAGGCTTATTATCCTTATCACGAGTAATCTCTTCTTCATACATGCGCACAAATTGAGAAAGTTTCCCTTGCTTAGCCATACGAACGGCTGTAATGACATCAGCTTTTTTAATCTTTATCCCTTTGTCATCCAAAGCCAGCAGCTGATTAAAGAAGCTCTGAATCATTTTGATGCGTTCAGGGCTGCCTTCTACTTCAAGCTGTGTTCCTCGACTGCTGATAGATACATCAAGTTCTTCCTCCAGCATGTCCAAATAACTGTTCTGTGGGCCAAATAGTGTAAATACACGTTCGGAATCTTCTAATTCAATCTGTTTTTTTATCGTCTGTTCAGTCAACCAGCTGACATCTCCTTTACGTTTAGCTGTTTCCTTAAATCATAGCATAAAATGAACCGAATCACCATATAAGCACTTGAATCCTTTGTCTTAAAAGGTCAATGATTTAGCTGATTAGTTGATGCAAATGGATGTTGTCTTTAGTTTTAGACTCTATCGCATTTTTTCTCCCAGTTTAAAAGCTACGAGTTTTACCTTCATACCCAAATCAAAATATAATGTCACACTGAAGTCAAACTTTGATATGTAAAGGCTCAAAGTCTTTTGCTCGCCGAGTCTATACGTAAGGTACTTTATCTTCAAGCTCGCCTACAATTAACAACTTGAGTTTAAACGTAAGTGTTTAGGTCAAAAAAACAGGCCCCGACGAGTTGTCGAGAACCTGTTTTACCCATTATAAGATGTGGTTAGCTATTCAGTTCTTCCTTAACGATTGAACTGACAAGATTACCGTCAGCTTTCCCTTTAACTTTAGGCATTAAAGCTCCCATGACCTTACCCATATCTTTCATGGATGAAGATCCGGTTTCTTCAATCGTTTCTTTAACAATCCCTCTTACTTCTTCTTCGCTCAGTTGAGCGGGAAGATAATGGTCCACCACTTCGAGTTCTTTTTCCAATTTAATGACTAGGTCATCACGACCGGCTGCTTTAAATTCGTTCAAAGATTCGACACGCTGTTTTTTCTCGCGAGAAAGGACAGTGAGTTCATCTTCTTCCGTCAGTTCTTCTCCCTTGTTGATCTGTTCGGTCTGCAAGGCAGATTTCAGCATACGGATAGTCAATAACTTCTCTTTATCTTTAGCTTTCATCGCGACTTTCATATCCTGATTTAAATCATCAAGACGAGCCATTCAATCACCTTCTGTTAAAAGACATAAAGAACATTAGAATTTACGCTTGCGTGCTTCCTCTGATTTCTTTTTACGTTTAACACTTGGCTTGTCATAGTACTCGCGTTTACGGGCTTCTTTCAATGTGCCAGTTTTAGAAACGGAGCGTTTGAAACGACGAAGAGCATCATCAAGACTTTCACCTTTCTTGATATCTGTTTTAGTCAACGTTCTTCCCCTCCCCTCGTACATTCAGGGCGCTCCTATTGCTACTATTAAATGTTAGATTCACAATTGGTCTTCCCTATCACTAAATGATGTAATTGCATTATGCATATGCATATACACAATTCATTTTTTATTATAACTAATTAAAGAGAGAGCGTCAACACAATGTCCAAAATAATTATGGACAAAATGTAAACACTCTCACATATCTAACTAATATTATCTTAAAATGATCAGCTGCAGCAGTCGTCACACGTGCCGAATAATTCGAAACGATGAGACGTTACTTCGCAGCCTGGCAGTTGTCCTTTAAATAAATCCATCGGACATAGTTCCAGTTCTTTTGTCTTACCGCACTCTGTACAGATGAAATGATGATGATGTCCGTGGACGTCACAGCTGGACCGAAACAGTTTTTCACCATTCAGTTCAGTTTCTTCCACCACTGACAGTTCAACAAAGGTGTGTAAGTTACGGTATATCGTATCAGGACTGATTCCCGGGAACATTTCTTTTAAATGATCCTGAACTTCTTTAGCGGACATGTATTTCTTCTTGTTATAGAGAATTTCCAAGATGCGCTGTCTTTTACCAGTCGTTTTATAGCCATTTCGTTTAAGTGTTTTAACGGCTTGTTCAAAAGCTGTCAAGAGAATCGCTTCCTTTTTATAATTAACTTCTTAACTAGTATAACGAAACATGAGAATAATTCAAGAAACAATTTTAGTACACTATTGTTACATTTTACTTTATAATTAAAGTATTAAGTAAGAGAAAGGACTGATTATTATGTCTGATTCATCAGCTGCTACTATCTTTGTACTATCGGATTCAGTTGGAGGAACGGCAAGTAATATATTTTATGCTGCGCGAGCACAGTTTCCGGACGTATCTTTTGAACTAAAGAACTTCCCTTTTATTAGACAGGAAGAACAGCTTGAGTCAATATTGGAACGGGCTAAGAATCTTAACGCTATTGTTCTTCATACATTTGTCAATCCAGATTTTGTAGAATTAATCGAGAGCTACTGTTTAAAAGAAGATTTATCCTGCTTTGATGTCATCAGCCCATTAATCAATGAGTTGACCCTGCGTTCAAATGTGCTCCCTACCCACAAACCGGGAGCCAAACACAAACTGGATGAGAAGTATTTCGACCGTATCGGTGCGTTAGAATTTGCAGTGAAATACGATGACGGCAAAGATCCAAAAGGTTTTCTGGAAGCGGACATTGTTATTTTAGGTATTTCAAGGACGTCAAAAACACCGTTAAGTATTTTTCTTGCTAATCAGAACTATAAGGTGGCCAATCTCCCCTTAATGCCGGAATCCACTTTACCGGATGAAATCTGGCAGGTCGATTCCTCAAAAATCGTCGGATTGACAAATGAAGAGGAAATGCTGTCCAATATCCGTAAAGAACGTATGATTTCTTACGGCATGGAACCGGACACTCCCTACTCCAACAAAAATCGTATTCGAAAAGAAATTCGTTATGCAGAAGAAATGTATAAGAAATTAGATTGCAAAATTATTAATGTGGCGACAAAATCCATCGAAGAAACTGCAGCTATTATTGTTGATTCATTAGATGTATAACATTTATTCGTTTAGACCCTTTCATTAAATTGAGAGGGTCTTTTCTTATGGAGACATTCTTTGAGGAGTAAAGCAAGCGGTTAAGCAGAGAGAAAGGAAGCGGACTGAACACTATGTTTAGTTACAGAGTTTAGTTTGGGCTCAAAGTAAACTCTTCCGTCTTTTCAGTGTAGTTTACATTTACAAACTGCATCCTTCAAGGTAATTGGCACAGAAAAATGCAGTTTGAAATTTTTATAAGGTCTGAACTCCACTCCAAGTGGAGTTCACCCGCTGGAAAAGAACTTAAACTACTCATGTCGTCAAAACCAGCCTCTTCACACCTTTCTAGACAATAAAAACCCCTACCAAGTCTATGTGGTAGGGGTAATCCATTATTTAGCGGTACTGCGCTCTTTAATAAAGAAAGTCAGTACAAAGGCCATGAAGGCAAGCAGCGCCACCATAGCAAAGCCACCTCTAATCCCTTCTATCGTCAGGTCGGGTGCCGCACCTCCTGCTTCTGCATCGCCCAGAGTTGGTGAATGGACAAAGGCTGAGACAATGGACATTGAAGCAAAGACAAGTGTAATCGCGAAACTTGAGCCAATCTGCCTCACTGTCTGTCTCGCAGACGTTGCGTGCCCCATCTCTTCATTAGGCAAGGCATTCATACCGGCCGTTGTGACAGGTATGTTGAATATGCCAAAGCCGACCGACAATAATAGGTAGACCAGTACAATGTACCAGATAGGTGTGGTGTGTCCGACAAATACCAGCAGCAGTGTACCGGCAAAAAGCACAAAACCGCCAAGCGGACCAATTTTTGCTACGCCGAACTTATCGTATATTTTTCCGGTTACAGGCGAGATGAAAGCTTTGAACAGTCCACCAGGCAGTAATATCAGACCGGACAGTGTTGCCGACCGGCCGAGAACGGTCTGGATGTACATCGGCATGATATTGGAAATACCGGTGATGACCATAAGGCCGAGCATCGTGATGATAACGGCTATGCTGAATGTTCTGTTTTTAAATAGAGACACGTTAAGCATTGGATCGTCACTGTTCAAGTTGCGTCTGACGAACAGCACAATAAAGGCGGATCCGATAACAACAGATACCCAGGCTATAATGGAATCGAACCCTTCCGACCCAAGGATCGAGAGTCCAAAGAGCAGCATGCCGAATCCGATTAAAGAATGGCGAATGGATACCCAGTCAATTGTCGGGTTACTCATCGGAAGGACATCTGTCAATGATAAAATAGCAATAGGTATCACGAGAATTGAACCGATGAACAGGCCAAAGAATATATAATGCCAGGATAAGGTATCAACAACCCAACCCCCTGTAGCTGGTCCAAGTGTCGGTCCTAGTCCCAGTACCACACCCATCAATCCTAATGCGCTTCCTCTTTTTTCCGGAGGGGAAACCGTTAGTATGATGGTCTGCATCAATGGAATAACCATGCCGGCCCCAACACCCTGCAAAAGTGTACCGAACAGTACAACATAAAAGTTTATCCCCAGACCGGCTATGAATGAGCCTAGGCCGAATATAATCATCATCAATATGAACAGGTTTCTGGATCGGAATTTATTCATGGCAAAGGCTGTTATAGGCACCATGATACCTTTAATTAAGGTATAACCCGATACGGTCCACTGGCCGATTGAAGGCGATACATTTAAATCTCCTATCATTGTCGGCAGCGCTGTTTTGATTGCTGTCTGATTCATAATTACCATCAATGATCCGGCAAAGAGAGCCGTATACACCATCCAGTATGGTACTTCGTTATTGTCACGTCTATCCAATTGCTTAGTAAGCAGGCGAATCCCATTTTTTCCCCACTTTTTTTGTCTGATGTCCACTTTTTTCTCCTTTTAAACTCGTACTTTATTTTATTTTTTAATATGAAAAAAGGAAATCTGAACCGATTCCCTTCTACATCTTATTTAATTTATGACTCCAGTCGCAAAGTCAAACCGTGCAATTTAATCTAGAGATTTTTTTCGTTTGATTTTGCCATCCCAGTTGGTGTAGCCGCCTTTTAGTACATGGATATCTTCAAATCCCTGCTTTTTAAGGAGTAGCGCCGAGCGGTAACTGAGTGTTTTTTTGTCATCATATAAGTATATCGGCTGATCTTTACGCAATTCGTTGGCACGCTGTTTCATCTGCATGTATGGGATATTACGGGCACCTAAAATATGACCGGCATCAAAATCGTCTTTTCCTCTTACATCAACGATTTGCGCTTTACGCATATTCTGCTTGAACTCTTCGTTTTCAAGAGCCTCCGCTGCATTTTTTCGTCTGAAGTACTGAACTGCTTCCCAGATTCCCCATGCGATAATCCCTATCCAAAGCAGTATTGTTATAACTGTCCAAGTATCCAAATAAAACTTCCTCTCTATTCCTTATCATATAATAGTTTACATGACACAAGGTAAAAATTCTAGTCTATATTTAACCTGCATAGAAAAAATCCACTTATTTCTGTTGATTCCAGAAATAAGTGAACCTCTCGTGTTACATGGTCTCAAGTAATGAATGCATTTCATTGGAGCGCAAATCAATTATATACTCATAGCGCCAGCCGAATAATATAAACTCTTCGTTGTGCGACAATTCTATTGGAGCATCGTATGGTAAAGAGATAATCTCTTCCGATGTCTGATCTTCAAAATCAAGTCGTTCCAGGCTGAACTCTCCCAGACTTTCTTCCAGCACCACCGCTTCCTGAGGAATAACCCCATAAATATCCCCATTACGATTAGATTGAGTCAAATGAGGTTTCAACGGCAGTTCATTCATCGTAATTTTGGGAATAGTAATGACACTTTCCCCTACCAAGAACGGGTATTCATGAAACAAATGAACTTCCGAATCATTGATATCCGATTCCACGACGCCCACAAATGTATCCTGATGCATGAAGAAGTCAACAACATCACGGTTGATGACTAAGTCATCCGCTTCCTCGCGAATATCACCGATATATAGGTTGCGGCCCTCAAGTTCATCAATATACACATACACATTTGACGTGTACCACTTCGGATACATGGAGGAAATGGCTCTTTCAGTCAATGTATCTTCTTCGAGATTCCATATCTGTACCAGAATGTCTTCGCTTTCCTGTTCCAGACTATAGTGATAGTGCGAAATGAAAATTAAATCTGTATCAACGGTATTCCAGTCAAGCGATACATAACCGTTATAATCTATAGGCATACTGTGAGTCACTTCGCCTAAGCGGTCGATGATTTTGAGAAAAACACCTTCTTCAGTCACAACTTGAAATAAAACTTCACTGGACATGGGATTAAGTTCGATACTAAGTATATAACCTTGCTCCTCATAGAGTTCCTCAATTTCACCGGACACTACATTGTATAAATGCAATTCATGCTGATCCATGTCACCTGTATGCATCAGCACCGTCTCCGGACCAAACCAGCCTGCAACCTTCTGAAACAGATCATGCTCCAGGTTCACTAGTTGGAGAGTGGCTTCCTCCGGTTCGTCTTCGCCATTTGCCTGGCTGTCCTCGCTTGAACAAGCAAACAAAAAGAGGCAAAGACATGTGTAAAAAAGCCATTGTGTAACGTTATGCTTATTACACGTCAACATGTCTATCACCTCTTCAAGCAGTTATCTTACTGTTATTTTACCACAAGTAGTGTGTATTCTGTTTTTAATATGCTTATTGTGAAGCTTCAGCCAAGACGAGTGAGCTGGCACCGATAACACCTGCATCGTTTCCTAATTCAGCAATTCGGATATGCGTGTCTTCTCGAATAGTTGGAAAAGCATAGGCTTTGAAACGGTCTCTGATTTTATCCGCAAGGAACTCTCCTGCCTTTGATACTCCCCCACCTATTACAATAGTAGACGGGTTAAGTAAATTGGCAATGTTACCGCAGGCAAGGCCTAGATAGTCGCTGATTTCATCAACAATTGCCACAGCAAACTCGTCGCCTGCTTTTGCGGCATCCATGATGACTTTAGTATCAACAGGCTCATCAGCTAAGATGCTTTCTTTCAATTTAGATTCACCTTGATAGACAAACGCCCGGTCATTAGCTACTCGAACCACACCTGTTGCACTCGCTACCGTTTCCAGACAGCCTTTTTTACCGCACGTACAGTCATAGCCGTCACGGTCGACAGTCATATGACCAATTTCTCCGGCAGCTCCGCTTGCACCGTGCAGCAGCTGACCATTCATGATGACGCCGCCACCTACGCCTGTCCCCAGAGTAATAAAGACCACATTCGGCTCGTTATTCCCGGCTCCAATCCACTGTTCACCTAAGGCCGCTACATTGGCATCGTTATCAATGAAAAACGGAATGCCTGTCGCCCCTTCAATGGATTCTCTAAGTGGCTGAAGAGTTTTCCAGTTCAAGTTATAAGCGCCGATGACTGTCCCGTTCTCTTTGTTCACTGTTCCGGGAGACCCCATCCCAATCCCGATGAAGTCCTTAGAAGTAAAGCCGTGATCAGCCATATACGTTTTTACTGATTCAATAATTGAAGGGGGAATTAAACGGCCTTCCTCTGAAATATCTGTCATGATACTCCATTTGTCTAAAATCGTACCGTCACTATTCACGACAGCAAATTTGACGGAGGTCCCGCCTAAATCAATTCCAATTAACTTTTTATCTTCCAACTCTTTTCCTCCTAGTGGTTAATTAAATAACTGAATAATTGAAGCATAACGCATATAGCCTATTGCAAGAAAGACTAGAATGACTGCAACATAAATCAGTGCAAACATAATTTGTCTTTTACGATTTTTTTCCCATGCTCTAGGTGCAGACAAGGCATACGCCAGCAGATAACCGCCAACCAGACCACCTACATGTCCAGCCATATCAATGCCTGTACTGAACATCCCAAATACTAAATTTAATACAATCAGCAGTGAGAAGTTTCTAGCCATCGCCCCTATCTGCCGGTTTCCCGGAAACAGCTTGCCTAAAACGAGTGTTGATCCGAAAAGTCCGAACAATGCCGTACTGGCACCCGCGGAAACAGCAGGGTTAAAAGCAAAACTCGCGGCATTTCCAGCTAGAGCACTGAATATATACAATACGAAGAATCGCCAGTGTCCAAATACCATTTCAAGTTGAATGCCTAAAAAGTATAGAATTAAGCCGTTAAACATTAGATGAGTAATTCCGATATGGAGAAACATTGGTGTAAACAGTCTATACCAGTCCCCCATCACTATCAATTCATTGACTTTCGCACCTAGTCTGATTAATGTCCATTGATTAGTACTGCCGCCTAAAAACTCCTGAATGAGATACATGAAGCCGGTAATCCCGAGCAATCCATAAGCGACAAAAGGTTTTCTATTCCACCTCTGCAAGGTGATACGCATTTGTGCATTCACTTTTTTAGCTCCCTTAAGTCTTTAAAATCAGTATAGCATATAACAAACGGACGACCAATTTGAAAATAAAATAAAAGCATTCTAAATGCCTGAACCGTCAACCCAATTTGAGATTCGGCTAATCATTTAGAATGCTTTGGATAATTAAGTTAAATTATGCTACTCCATATTACCGTCAATATCGTCTTTGAACTTTCTGGCAGCTTTCAAGTTTGCTTTTTTTCTGTTCTCTTCTTCTACGGGTGTCGTACTGTCCTGACTGGAAGCGTCCATATTACTCAATTCACTTGTTTCGACTGCCACGATATGAGCCGGATTAACAAGGACCTGTTTCCCGTTCAGTAATGAGAATTCGTAAAAAGACCCTTCAGAGAGACTTCCTGAATCACTGATTAACTCACTGATTGAAGAAAGTGTACGGTCAACTGTATATGTTTTACCATTAGACATATAGATAACTGCCGTTTCAGACATACTATTCGCTCCTTTGAGTTATGATAGTTACATTTTACCGCAAAGGAGCAGAAATACAAATTTAACGAATAATCGCTTTGATGATCTGATCCCGATTCATCTCTGAAGTGACCGTGAATTCACCCGGTTGAACTCTTCTGATTAAATCATTGTCTTCCATGTAGTCATTAAATTCAAAAAAGTCATCAATCAAGCCGTAATCTTCAAGCTGAGAAGCAATGACACTGCTGGGTTGACCTTCGTTAATGACTATTGTGTACTCAGTTGAAGAAGATGAATTCTCTTCTGTTTCTGTGTCGCTGCTGTTCTCGCTCTCTTCTGCAGATTCAGCAGTGTCAGTTTCAGCATCATCTGAATATTCGTCTTCGTTTTGTCCGTCCGCAAGTTCTGTACCCTGCATATCCATCAATTTATCGTATTCAGCGCGCAGCTGTTCGTTTTCAAGCTCAAGCTGAACCGTCTTTTCTTCCAGTACTCGCATATCGGACTCTAATGCTTCAGACGATTCTGTACCGTTGACTGCCTGAAAAGCAGTGAGCAGCAGGCCGGAAACTAAAAAGCCTGTCGCCAGCAATCGTATATTCCGTTTCGTCATTCTTACTTCCTCCTATACCAAATCGTTACCGTCTTGCTTATTAGTTCGGCAGTCCATCGGTTATATAATCATTGATGACTTCCTGCACTGCCTGAGAGGATATATCAAGCTGGTCGGCAATCACATTTGTCGGTGTGCCTTTTGTAAATAACGTGATGATGTTATCTTTCAAAAGTCGAGTCAGCTGTGCAGATTTTTCGTCTGCCTCTTCTACAGCAATCTTGAGTTCTTTTTCAAGTTTATGTACTCTCAAATTCAGGTCATAGACTGTTTTAGTTACCGCTAAAGAAAAAGTTTCAAGTTCCTTGTAGGCCGGCTCCTTTTCCTCTTTCTTGATCAATGAAAAAATAAAAAGAAGCAGTGCTATTCCAAACAAGACACCTGCTATCATCCATATCTCCATACTGTACCCTCTTTCTTATTTTGTTTAACTCTTAAAATAGTATCACACTTCGCTCGTTTAAGGAAGATGAGATAACAGCCTTTTGCCAAGGAATACTTTATTGTAAAATTCGTGCAATCAATGTCATACTAAACCGGTCAGTTTTAAAGAAAAAATAGGCAGCCGGTATTCTTCAGCTGCCTGTTCTGTAATTAAAATCATGTTCGACGTTTATTTTAGTTCTTTTCAGAAAGTTTTGCTGCATCCCCGTCAATGATGGTGTTTTCTCCTTCATCCTCATGGATACGGTCTTCAATAAGCTTTTCAGTGACGGCTTCCACCAGTGCTTCATCTTCCACTCGTGTCTGAAAAACCTCGGTAATAATATGATCGTCCCTGACTTTCTGCAGCTTCTGTTTAACCGCTCGTTCAATCAAGAATTCCTGTCTCAGTCCCAAGTAAAGTGAGTAAATCATTACCAGGAGGATGATTGTGAACGGCAAACCAGTAATAATTGAAGCGGTCTGCAGGGCGGATAGCCCACCACCAACCAATAGTGTTGCGGCAACGACACCTTCCATAACAGCCCAGAATATACGCTGAGGAACAGGTGACTCAAGTTTCCCACCAGATGTTAAGTGGTCAACGACAAGTGACCCTGAGTCTGATGACGTAACGAAAAACACAACAACTAAAATGATTCAGACGATAGATAGAACATTGGAGATTGGAAGGTTCTCTACTAACTCGAACAAGGCCAGTGATTCATCAACGCTGATGATAGCCGTTAAGTCATTAATGCCGTTCAACTGCTGGAAAATTGCCGTTCCACCAAACACGCTCATCCATAGGAAGGAAATTGTGGTGAGGATAATTATAACTCCAATAATGAACTCTTTTACTGTACGGCCTTTTGATACACGGGCAATGAACATACCGACAAATGGTGACCAGGAAATCCACCATGCCCAGTAAAAGACTGTCCAGGCACCTTGCCAATTGCTATCCCTGAATGTTTCAGTCCACATACTCATTTCAACAAAATTGGACATGTAATAACCTAAGTTTTGGGTAAATCCACTTAGAATATATACGGTAGGTCCTGCTATCAGTACGAAAAGCAGGAAGACTCCCGCGAGAACCATATTGATTTCACTAAGTCGCTTGACCCCTCCGTCAAGTCCCATGACAACGGAAATTGTCGCAAAACCAGTAATGACAGCAATAAGGATAACTTGCGTGGTTGTATTAATGCTTAAGCCGAACAGATGATTTAGTCCAGCGTTTACCTGTGAAACCCCTAGCCCTAGTGAAGTAGCTAAACCCATTAATGTTGCGAGTACAGAGAGAATGTCAATGACATTACCCCAGAAACCATAAAGTTTATTACTCAAGTTTCGCACCCCTAAGAACGACGTTCTATCCTTTTACCGTAAAGATCAGTTAGAATATTGAACTTAAAAGTACAGAAAAAGACACCTCTCTTTGGTAAAATGTAGTTACCAACAAAC